>JAUICT010000341.1 GCA_030429325.1 Bacteroidia bacterium | reverse complement strand
CTGCATGCTCCCTTGAAGAACCTTCCCCATAGTTATGGTCTCCCACTACAATGGTCTTTATCCCTGCTTTCTTATACTCACGTTGGGTATCAGGTACGCCTCCGTACTCCCCAGTCAACTGGTTCTTGACAAAATTGGTTTTTTGGTTGTAAGCGTTTACTGCTCCAATCAAGGTGTTATTGGCAATATTGTCCAAATGTCCCCTATACCTTAGCCAAGGTCCGGCCATGGAGATATGATCGGTAGTACATTTCCCAAAGGCTTTGATCAACAGTTTCATGCCTTTCAAGCTTGCTGGAGTAATGGGCTCAAACGGCTCCAAAATTTGCAAACGTTCCGAGCCAGGTGCTACAATGACATTGACTCCGCTTCCATCTTCAAGTGGGTCTATATAACCGTTGTCCTTTACTTCAAAACCTTTTGGTGGCAATTCCCATCCTGTTGGCTCGTCCAACATAACTTCTTCTCCATCTTCATTGATCAATTTATCTGTCAATGGATTAAAATCCAAACGACCGGCAATGGCAATGGCAGCAGTCATTTCAGGTGATGCCACAAAAGCATGCGTATTGGGGTTTCCATCGGCACGCTTGGCAAAGTTACGGTTGAAGGAATGTACAATACTGTTCTTTGGAGCATTTTTGGGATCTTCATAACGTGCCCATTGACCGATACATGGTCCGCAGGCATTGGTGAAGATTTTGGCATCCAATTTTTCAAAAATCTCAAGAATCCCGTCTCGTTCTGTGGTATACCTTACCTGCTCCGAGCCTGGGTTGATACCAAACTCTGCCTTGGTTTTCAACTTTTTGTCCAATGCTTGTTGTGCAATGGATGATGCTCTTGACAAATCTTCGTAGGAAGAGTTGGTACAAGAACCTATCAATCCCCACTCCACTGCCAAAGGCCAACCATTCTTCTCGGCCTTTTCGCGCATGGTTCCTACTTCAGTAGCCAAATCCGGGGTAAAAGGTCCGTTCAATAATGGCATCAATTCAGATAAATTGATTTCAATGACTTGGTCAAAGTATTGTTCTGGGTTGGCATATACCTCTGGATCTGCCGTTAAGTGTTCTTTTACTTTATTGGCTTCATCAGCAACATCTTCCCTATCAGTTGCTCGGAGGTAACGCTCCATGGACTCATCATAACCAAATGTAGATGTGGTCGCTCCAATTTCTGCACCCATGTTACAGATGGTTCCCTTACCGGTACATGACATAGAAATTGCCCCTGGGCCAAAATATTCAACAATGGCTCCTGTTCCTCCTTTTACAGTAAGGATTTCAGCCACTTTAAGGATAACGTCTTTTGGTGCTGTCCAACCGGATAGCTTTCCAGTCAATTTTACACCAATCAACTTAGGAAACTTCAATTCCCAAGCCATTCCTGCCATAACATCAACGGCATCTGCACCACCAACACCAATGGCCACCATTCCCAAACCACCTGCGTTTACTGTATGGGAGTCTGTTCCAATCATCATACCGCCTGGGAATGCATAATTTTCCAATACCACTTGGTGAATGATACCCGCACCAGGCTTCCAGAACCCAATACCGTATTTGTTGGATACCGAACCTAAAAAGTCGAATACCTCGCTACTGGTCTCGTTGGCGTGCTTCAAATCTGCCGCAGCACCTTGTTTCGCTTGGATCAAGTGATCACAGTGAACGGTAGTGGGCACCGCCACTTTATCTTTGCCTGCTTGCATAAACTGAAGCAAGGCCATTTGTGCCGTTGCATCTTGACAGGCTATTCTATCTGGAGCAAAATCAACATAATCTTTTCCTCTGGTAAACTTCTTGGTCGGGGTTCCTTCCCATAAATGCGAATACAATATCTTTTCAGCAAGGGTCAAAGGCCTTCCTACCAATTCCCGGGCCTTATCCACACGTTCCCCCATGGAAGCATAGACGCCCTTAATCATGTCAATATCAAATGCCATTCTACAATCGAGTTTTTAAGATTTTAGTAATTTGGTAAATTTACTAAAATACCTACGATTAAAGAATTAGAATTACCCTAAATAAATAGGGAAGATTTGATATTTATAACAATTTGGAGATAATTTTTTCCTCTGAAATGCCTTCTGCTTCGGCTTTGTAGTTTTTTAGGATTCTGTGACGAAGAATTCCCAATGAAACCGCTTTTACATCCTCTATATCTGGTGAGAACTTGCCATTTATGGCTGCATGGGCCTTTGCGGCCAAAATCAAATTTTGTGAAGCCCTTGGTCCAGCCCCCCAATCTATATAATTGTTCACAAAATCTGAAGCTCCTTCGAGTCCGGGCCTTGTTCGGTTGACCAACCGCACCGTATAATCGATTACGTTGTCCGGAACGGGTATTCTTCGTACCAAATGTTGTACCTCAATAATTTCGTCCGCACTAAAGAGGGTCTTTAGTTTTACTTCGTTGTCCGTTGTAGTGGTCTTGACCACTTGAATCTCTTCTTCTATGGATGGATACGTGAGTTCAATGGCAAACATAAAACGATCCAACTGTGCCTCTGGCAAAGGATAGGTCCCCTCTTGCTCTATCGGGTTTTGAGTAGCCAATACAAAATAAGGCCTGTTGAGTTTGTATTGTTTTCCTGCTATGGTCACAGCTCTTTCCTGCATAGCTTCCAAAAGTGCCGCTTGGGTTTTGGGAGGGGTTCTATTGATTTCGTCAGCAAGGATAATATTGCCAAAAATGGGACCCATAATGAACCTAAAGTTCCGATTTTGGTCCAATACTTCGCTTCCCAAAATATCACTGGGCATTAGATCAGGGGTAAACTGGATTCGCTTAAAATCCAATCCCAAGGTTTGGGCAATGGTATTTACCATTAAGGTTTTTGCCAATCCTGGAACGCCTATCAACAACGAATGCCCCCCAGTATAAATGGAGAGCAATATCTGTTCGATTACCTTTTCTTGACCCACAATGACCTTGGCAATCTCATTTTTTAAAGCCTGATGTTTTTTTACAAGATTTTCAACAGCTGTAACGTCCGACATGCATCTATTCCTTTACCCAGTTGTTTGCAAAATCGCAATCCTTATTCTCGGTGTTTACATGGATATAGGTGTCCTCGATATGCTCGTCCATCCATTCTTTTATGGCCTTGAACTGTTTTTCCCTGAGGGCCAACTCTTGTATTTTTAGATAGTCTTTTGCAAAATCCGCTTTGTGTTCATCATACCTATTGGATATTTTCATGATCTTGAACTTGGGCGCTCCCCCTCTTGGATCATCTTCCCTAACCTGATTGTAAAGGGTGGGGTCCATTTTGGTCAACTCAAAACGGGAATCAAAATTGATGGGGTTTCTCAAAAGACCACCATCAAACTTGGTCTCCTTTTCATCTGAAAAATTCAAGGCAGCATCGGCAAAGGTATACTTGCCATCCAAAATTTGTTGTCGAATGGTATCGAGTTCCTTTACAGCAGCATCAATTGCACTTTGGGGTATTTCGGGAATCAATAGAATATGTCTTAAATCCAGTTCCTGTCCCCTGATTTTTTCTATATATATGATGTGATACCCAAAA
>JAUICT010000340.1 GCA_030429325.1 Bacteroidia bacterium | reverse complement strand
TGGATGGTATCATTATCAGTAACTCCAGTAATGAGCTCGTAGATTTAGGGGGGAATGCCCAAAACCGCTTGGCGGATATCAACCCTAACGATATTGAGAAGATAGAAATCATCAAAGGGGCCGCCGCCGCTGCCATTTATGGTTCCAGGGCGAGTAACGGGGTAGTCCAGATTTTTACCAAACAAGGAAGAAGTGGGGAACCCAAGTTTTCTTTTATGACCAATACGCGTATCAACGAGCTGCGAAAAGAAATCGATTACAATACCGTGCCTTTGGCGTGGACAGTTCCTACGGACCGCTCCGACCTGAACACCGTTGCCGTTGACCGATACAACCTACAGGATGAAATCTTTGAGTCTGGTTTTGGTGTGGAAAACTACTTTTCCATGACGGGAGGAACCGAAAAAACATCCTACTACCTTTCCGCTTCCCATTTGAATAACGACGGGATTGTAAAAAACACCAACTTCAAGCGTTATGGTTTTAAAGCCAACTTGTCCCAAAAGGCTTTTGATTGGTTAAAAATCACCGGTGGTTTCAATTATGTAAGAAGCGTAAGCAAGGATATGCCTAACGGAGGTATCAACAATGCCTATGGCGCCATAACCGGTTTTGTATTCAGTGACAACTCGGTAAACCCAGCTCCAGATGAATCAGGAGTGTATCCGGTAACCTCGCTATTGGTTCCCAGAACCAACCCTGCGGAGGCTGTGGCCCGATTCGATTTCGGACAGAAGACCAACCGTTTCATCACGAGTGTTGCTTTGGATGCCAACTTTACGGACAATCTGAGCGCCAAGTACACCTTGGGTATGGATTATTACAACCAATCTGCTACAGCCTATATCCCCATCAATAATACATCCCCCAATGCCGATGGGTATGCCAGACGATCGGATTTGAACAGCTTTCAGTACAACTCTGATTTGAACCTTACCTATAAAGCGGATATTACCGATGCCATTGCATCCACCTCTACCCTTGGTGGTTCTTGGCAATATGAAGAACGCGATAGGGTTGGCATCAATGCCACAGGACTTCCACCTGTAGTGGTAACAGCTACCGGAGGTAGTATTTTGGAACAAGGTGAAAGCCGTTCCCAAATATCCTATTGGGGTGCTTTCTTCCAACAATCGTTCTCCTTTAATGACAAAATTTACATCAATGGGGCCGTGCGTATGGATGGTGCCTCAACATTTGGGGAGGATGAAAGAAATCAGTTGTACTTTAAAGCCAGTGGATCTTATGTGGTTTCTGATGAAGACTTTTGGAAAAACACCTTTGGCGGGGCCTTTAACCTGTTCAAACTAAGAGCTTCTTGGGGGCAGGCAGGTAACTTGACCGCTTTGGGCGCATTTGACAGATTTTCAGTTTACAACCCTGATGCCTTGACCGGTTCGGTAAGCTTGATCCCATCCACGGCACAAGGTAACGAAAACTTAAAACCAGAACGTCAAGACGAAATTGAAATTGGTTTTGATGCCGGGTTGTTAGACAGTCGATTAGGTATCGAATTCTCCTACTATAAACAAAAAGTAACCGATCTTCTATTGCCAAGGGTCCTTGCTCCTTCAAGTGGGTTTGGTTCCCGATTCGAGAATGTTGGTAATTTAGAGAATACAGGTGTTGAGATATTGCTGAGAGGAGCTCCAATAAAAAGCCAAGATTTTAGCTGGGATGTTACTGCTACCTTCTCCAAGAACAAGAACGAAGTCACCAACGTTGCCGGTGGTGGAAGATTGGCCTTGGCAGGAAGTTTCTCAACCAACTACGTCATAGAAGGAGAACCTCTAGGGGTTTTCTACAGACAGTTTTATGCTAGAAACGAGGATGGCTCCATTGCCTTGGATGCTGATGGATATCCGTTCAGAGGTACTACCGAGGAGGGCGAGTCTTCAAAAGTATTGGGCGATCCCAACCCAGATTGGTTTGGTTCTTTGATCAACGAATTCTCTTATAAAAACTTTGGACTTCGCGTTCAGTTTGATGCCGTACAGGGATACGATGTATTTAACTGGAACCGAAGATTATTGGATAACGTCATCTTTGGTGGTGGTGCTCAAGTGGGCCAAGAGCTTTTGGGCAATCTACCCAAAGGGTACGGAAGTGCTCAAGCCAGTATTTTCGAGGAATTTGTAGAGGACGGTTCCTTTGTAAAGCTACGGGAAGTGGCCCTGAGCTATGACTTTAAGCCCAAATGGGAGTGCATAGACAACGTAAAGATAAGCTTGGTGGGCAGAAACCTGATTTCCTGGGATGATTACTCTGGATGGGATCCAGAAGTAAGTGCCGCCGGACAGAGCAACGGAGTGCGTGGATTTGACTTTGCCACCGTGCCTATTCCAAGAACCTATCAACTAGGCTTTAACGTTAGTTTCTAATCCAACAAAAAAATTGATGATGAAAATATACAGATATACAAAACTAAAGCTGATGTTATTGCTTACCTCGGTAGTGGCAATCACATCGTGCGAAACCGATTTTGACAATCCCAATGCCGCGACGGACGATCAAGTATTCTCTTCCAGAGAGGGTATATTGGCGGCAACCATTGGGATGCAACAACTCTATTCCACCACTGGTTTACGGTGGATTGTTGAAACCCCTGCCATTACGGCTAGGGAAGGTGGCATTACCACCACGTTCCAAAACATGATAGAACTGGAAGATGGAGGCGATATCCCCAACTCCAACTCCAATGTGGTCGGACTTTGGTCCACCATGCTACGTGTAGTTGGTATCGCAGAGGATATTGCTGAAAATGCTGCTAACGTGGATATTGATGCAGGAACCCAAAGTGGGTTGATTGCCTATGCCAAGCTCTACCAAGCCATGAGTATAGGTGCTTTGGCCCAAAGTTACGAACAGGTAATTGTGGCCACATCCGAGGATAACCCACCTTTTGTTTCAAGGATAGAAGGCTTTAATACCGCTATCAATCTATTGACCGAGGCCAAAGCAGCCATTTCAGCCAACCCCATATCCGGAGAGTTTCAATCCGAAATCTTAAGAGGGGATATCGATTTGGCCAATACCATTGATGCCATGCTGGCAAGGTTCAACCTTTATGCCGGTAATTATGAAGCTGCCATCAGTGCTGCCTCAGCCGTAGATCAAACTTCCGGGTCTGTTTTTACGTATGATTCACAAAACCTGAACCCCATCTGGAGTAGGGTTTATCAGAACAGTGCGCCCAACTTTAAGCCTAGGGACAACTTTGGTTTGCCGGATTCCTTTACGTTCGATGCCAATGATGGCCGGTTCGATTTTTATCTAATCCCTTTGGACGAACTGAACCAAAACCAATTGCCCATTGAGGACTTGGCAGGCTTCTTTGACGGGGATACCGAATCCATTCCGGTTTATCTTCCGGACGAGATGAACTTAATCATTGCCGAAGCAAACCTTAGAAAATCCACCCCTGATACAGGAGCAGCCATTGCCGCTTTGAACGAAGTCTTGACCGATACTGACGATGTGTTTGGTGTAAATGCCAATGTACCAGCTTATGCAGGAGACACTTCGGTAGACGCCCTTTTGG
>JAUICT010000339.1 GCA_030429325.1 Bacteroidia bacterium | reverse complement strand
CGGCGCGGTGGCACTCGTGGCCCGCAAAGGAAAAGTAGCCTATTTGCAGTCGTTTGGAAAAAATGACATGGAAAACAACGTCCCCATGACCGAAAACTCCATTTTTAGGATCGCTTCGCAAACAAAGGCAGTCATTAGCGTTGGGGTGATGATTCTTCAGGAACGAGGGCAATTGCTCATCAGTGATCCCGTGGGAAAATATATGCCAGCTTTTATGGAAACCAAGGTGGCCGTAGCCAAAGAAGATGGTTCCTATGATGTAGTGAAGGCCAAAAGACCCATCACCATTCGCGATTTGCTCACCCATACTTCGGGAGTTTCCTACGGTAGTGGCATAGCCAAGGACCTCTGGGAAGCTGCCAATATCCAAGGGTGGTATTTTGCAGACCGTAACGAACCCATCCAAGCGACCATCAACCGCATGGCCGACCTACCCTTTGAATCACAACCCGGTGAAAAATGGGTGTATGGCTATAACACCGATATTCTTGGCGCCTTGATCGAAGTGGTTTCGGGGGAACCTTTGGATGTTTTCATCAAGAAAAACATTTTGGACCCACTGGGCATGAACGACACCCATTTTTATCTTCCAAAGGATAAAAGGCAGCGTTTGGCAACGGTGTATTCCGCTACTGAAAATGGATTGGAACGCGCCCCCGAACCTGGCCATATGGTAGGCCAAGGGGCCTATGTAGATGGTCCCCGAAAAAGCTTTTCCGGTGGTGCCGGTCTTTTGAGCACCGCCATGGATTATGCCAAGTTCCTTCAAATGACGCTCAACAAAGGAACTTTTAACGGAAAGCAAATTATCTCACCCAAAACCGTGGAACTGATGACCGTGAACCATTTGGCCAGCGATGTGATTTATCCTTGGGGGAATGGCACCGGCTTCGGTCTGGGTTTTTCTGTTGTGGAAGATCTGGGAAAACGAGGTGTACTCGGCTCCAAAGGTGAATATGGTTGGGGCGGCGCCTATCACTCCTCATATTGGGTAGACCCAGAGGAAGAATTGGTAGTGGTCTATTTTACCCAGTTGATTCCTGCAGGAGATATCGACGATCATGGAAAACTTCGTGCCTTGATATACCAAGCGTTGACCGACTGATTTTCATGAAAAACCTTCAGATAACCACAAACCCCGAAGTACAAATGGTGTTCGACCGCTATCCCGATTGGGCTAGGGAAAAACTGTTGGTGCTTCGGGAGTTGATTGTGGAAACTGCCAAGGAAACTGAGGACATATCCACACTGGAAGAAACCTTAAAATGGGGAGAACCCAGTTATCTGACCAAAAATGGCAGCACCATACGGATGGATTGGAAATCCAAAGCCCCCGACCAGTATGCCCTGTACTTTAAATGCACCAGCCGATTAGTGGAAACGTTCAAGGCAACCTTCCAGAATGTTTTTGAATTTGAAGGAAAAAGAGCCCTTATTTTCCAAAAGGATGATGAAATCCCCGTGGAAGAACTCAAGCATTGTATAAGGGTCGCCCTCACCTACCACAAGGTGAAACACCTCCCCACCTTAGGCATATAAAACACATCCTGAACCCTATCAAGGTCATTCCCTAATCCAAAAGGGGCGTTCACTCATTGTAGGTTTCATCCAGCTGATTTTCAAAGTAGTTTAAGGGTACGAACTGCGACCCTCACGGGCCATTAATACTTGAAAATCATGGAACCAAAGAAAAATCAACATGTGGAATTGAAACGGAACAGTCTCCTCTACTTTTTTATGGGAATGTTCTTGGTATTGCTCCTTATCTATACCGCATTGGAATGGAAAACGTATGACCCTGATATAGATTGGGATTATGCAAAACTACACGTCCAAGATGAGCTTATTGAAGAAGTGCCCATCACTAAAATTGAACTTCCCAAACCCAAGATCATCCAAGCGCCTCCGGTTATTGAAATTGCCCCTGACGATGAAGAAATAATTGAAACCATTATCGAATCCATAGAACCTGATCAGGATACAGAAATTGCACCTATTGAAGATATAGCGGTGGCCAGTGATGACATACCTGAATTTGTTCCTTGGGTATTGATTGAAGACGCACCCATATTTCCCGGTTGTGAAAATATAACCGATAAGGAGGAAAAGAAGATTTGTTTTCAGAATATGATGCAAAGACATATCCAAAAAAACATCCGCTATCCTGAAATTGCCCAAGAAATGGGTCTGGAAGGCCGCGTAAATGTGGTGTTCACCATTCAAAAGGATGGAACCATAGGCGATGTACGCATGCGTGGTCCCCACGAAAGTTTGGAAGGCGAAGCGGCCCGTATCATCTCCAAACTACCCCGGATGATTCCGGGCAAGCAACGGGGCAATGCCGTAAAGGTGCCCTTCTCCATACCCATTACGTTTAAATTGAATTGATGTAAAATTTCTCACGCCCCCAAGGTGGGTTCGAAATTACAGTAGGAACGGCAGGGCCATTTCGAAGAAGCGTAGCGACTGAGAAATCTATCAGGAAAACATGTCATTTCGAAACGAGGACTGCAAGGACGATTGAGAAATCCAACATAAATTGAATTCACAATAAAAAAACCACGCCTTTGGCGTGGTTTTTATGTTCTAATAGGTAAAGCGATTAATGCTTCACCTTATTTTTATACGCTTCCACCAATTGCTCCACTTCTTCTTTGGTCTCAGCAGTGAACTCTTCTATCTCATCCACTACTTTCCCATTGGCCTCATATGTTGAAGTAACAATGGCTTTGTAGGCACCATCAGCAGTATTGCTCATCTCCACCAAGAACTTCTTCTCAATGGTTTTGGTTTCTTTCATCCCTTCCTCAGAAATGGTGATGACCGTACCGTTTTCTTTCACCATGCTCAACTCATCCGCTGGGGATAGGTTTACCAAACTTGGCGCAATGACCAAAGCTACAACCGACATCAATTTTAACAAGATGTTCAAGGATGGTCCTGAGGTATCCTTGAAAGGATCTCCAACGGTATCACCAACTACAGCTGCTTTATGGGCATCAGAACCTTTACGGCCTTCGCTCTCGATGGTCTTCTTGGCGTTATCCCAAGCACCTCCAGCGTTGGATTGGAAGATGGCCATCAACACCCCAGCTGTGGTTACACCGGCCAACAATCCACCCAACATTTCGGCACCTCCAATAAATCCAATGGCCACAGGAACGGCAATAGCCAACAATCCAGGGAATACCATTTCCTTAATAGAGGCTTGCGTTGAAATGGCCACACACTTTTCGTATTCGGCCACACCATCGGCGGCATCAAAAATCTTTCTGTCTTCTTCGGACGCTTTTGAAATATCCGCATCATACTTGCGCATTACCTCAAGGGCTGCTTTCAATTGGGGAATATCCCTAAATTGACGACGCACTTCCTCAATCATGGCCATGGCAGCTCTACCTACGGCATTCATGGAAAGAGCGGAGAACACGAAAGGAAGCATTCCCCCGATCAATAGTCCCGCCATAATATCAGGCTGGGAAACGTCAATGGATGTTACACCGGCAGTCTTCATGAAAGCTGCGAACAATGCCAAAGCGGTCAAAGCCGCGGAA
>JAUICT010000338.1 GCA_030429325.1 Bacteroidia bacterium | reverse complement strand
CCTGTTCATTGGAACATTACGGGAAACACCACTTTTGGGAATGCCGTTGATGAGGAGTACAATTTGGATGGCCAAAATGCCTCATGGACCGATGCCACGGGTTCGGGTAGTGCAACCACAAAGACCCCAAAACTATACGTAAATCAATTTGGAAGTCCATATGGAGATGCTTTGGCAGCCCGAGCACTGCTCCAGGCCCCAGAAAACACTTTGGAAGTACTCCCAGCAGGTCAACTGACCTTACAGGAGATGGAAACTTTGAGTGTTCCCAATCCTTCAGGTGATGGCGAATTGGCCTTGACTTCCTATGCCCTATCCGGCGCAGGGTTGGACCCCTCCTATTTTATTTTGGATGATGCGCAACGTTTCTTTGCCTCAATCACCCCAAGATACATTGCCATTCGGGAAGGATATGAGGCCGTGGAAAAAGATATGCGGGAACTTTCTGAAAACTATTCTGCGGAACGCTATGAAAACTTACAAAAAGAGTTTGCCCACAAGTATGATGGTAAAGTACGTATACGCAATGTCCGCGTTTTTGACCCAGAAGCCTTGGCCCTGACCGAACCGGTTTCCGTGGTGGTCGATGGCGAACAAATTGCTGCCATTGAGGCTCCTGATGCCCAAGGCAATGAGGGTGAGGTTGAAATCGAGGGCAATGGAGGCACCTTGGTGCCCGGCCTTTTTGAAATGCACGCCCATACCGGAGACGACGATGCCCTATTGAATATACTGGCGGGGGTAACTTCGTTCAGGGATATGGGGAACGATACCGAAGTCTTGAGCAACCTCATTGAAAAAATAGAATCCGGGGTACTGGCCGGACCACGTGTTACCCGATTGGGCTTTATTGAAGGAAAAAGTCCCTACAACAGCAACAATGGTATTTTGGTGGAAAGTAAGGAAGAAGCCTTGGCCGCCGTGGACACCTATCACAATTTAGGATTCTACGGGATAAAACTATACAACAGCATGAACGGGGATTGGGCTCCGGACATTGTGAAAAAGGCCCATGATAAGGGTATGTTCGTTACGGGGCACGTACCTGCCTTCTCTAACGCCAATGCCATGCTCAGGGCAGGTTTTGATGAAATGACCCACATTAACCAAACCATGTTGGGCTGGGTATTGGAGCCGGATGAGGACACTCGTACCCTACTACGCCTAACGGCCATGAAGCGTTTTCCTGATTTGGACTTGAACAGTCCCGAGGTACAGGAAACCCTTGACCTTTTTGTGGCCAACAATACCGCTATAGATCCCACCTTGGCCATCCATGAATTGTTGATGCTATCCCGGAATGGTGAAATTTCTCCCGGCACCAAAGATTTTATAGACCATTTACCTCCCAACGAACAGCGCGGTTTTAAAGTGGCCATGGCCCAGATAGCAGATGAAGAAGAGGACAAAGCCTACCGGGAAGCCTATCAAAAAATTGTGGAGACCATTACCTTAATGAAAGAGAAGGGCATTTTTATTGTACCCGGAACCGATTTGGGTGGTGCATTCTTCCTACACCGCGAACTGGAACTCTACCAACAATTGGGCTATACTCCCGCAGAATTACTGAAATTGGCCACCTACGACATGGCCCAATACCTCGGAAAGGATAATCTGGGCAGTATTGCACCCGGAAAACTGGCCGATTTCTTTTTGGTGCCCGGCAATCCGGTTGAAAATATCAAGGACATCAAGACCATTTCATTGGTATCCAAAGGAGGTACGTTTTACTATCCTACAGAAGTGTATCCTGCCTTTGGGATACGGCCTTTTACGGAAAAACCAGGAGTTATGGAATGATTAAATATGAATATAAAAAGGGAATGATTATTTTTATGTGCTCGCCAGTCATTATGTTAAATCCTTAAATCATTGCATGACTATGATAGATATACTGGCGCAAGTGACAGCAGCACTTAAAATCCTAAAAGAAGAGAACAAGGACAGAAAGGCCATTGGCATTCTGGAAGACAGTATTAAAACCCTTTGCAAACATTACATCATGGATATGTCCGCCATGTCCAGTGTGATTGGCTTTGAACAGGTTGAGCAGGAACTCAAAAATGGATTGAAATTATTGAATATGGTTTCGGACAGACCACCCAAAAATTCTTAATACTTCCTCCATTTCTGGGTTAGTTCAAAGACTTTTTGCAGGATATCCTCCTCCACTTTGTTGAACTCCTTGCCCCTGCGGGCCATCATTACCCTGGCAGCCTCAAAAGCTTTCTTGGGGTGATACTCCTTGAACCCTGAAGCCCCGCCCCAACTAAAACTAGGGATAAAATTTCGAGGAAAGCCCGGTGTGTAAATGTTACTGTTCACCCCGATTACCGTTCCCGTGTTAAACATGGTATTGATGGCTGTTTTGCTATGGTCACCCATCATAAGGCCACAAAACTGTAGTCCCGTACGATCAAAAGACTCGGTGGCATAGTTCCATAGGCGAACTTTGGCGTAGTTATTTTTGAGGTTAGAATTGTTGCTGTCCGCCCCAATATTGCACCATTCACCCAAAACAGAGTTTCCTAAATAGCCTTCGTGACCTTTGCTGGAATGTCCAAAAATTACCGAGTTGTTGATTTCCCCGCATACCTTTCCATAAGGTCCCACGGTAGTTGGGCCGTAAATTTTTCCGCCCATTTTCACGATAGCATGATCACAAAGGGCAAACCCTCCACGAATAAGGCTACCTTCCCAGATTTCAGCATTCTTACCAATGTAAATAGAACCATTGGTAGCGTTTAAAATACTATGCTCTACACTGGCCCCTTCTTCCATGAAAATTCGTTCAGGATGAATCAATTTGTTTGTATCCGAAATAGGGACACTTTTCCTGCCTTGGGTCAATAGTTTAAAATCAGCTTCCAGAGCTTCCCCATTCCTACTGAAAATGTCCCAAGTATTTTTTAAGGCAAACACGTCTCCTTTGTATGCAACCTTTTCATACTCATCCATATTAAAAGGCTTTTCCGGTTCGTTAGTCCCGTAGGCCATCACCTCATCATTGTATACCAAGGCTTGCCCCATATCCAACCGCTTTATCTGCTCCACAATTGGGGCATCGGGAAGAACATTGCCGATAATCACTATATTTTCATCCGCCGTGATCAAGGGAAACTTCACGGAGAGATATTCCTCGGTACGGAAACTGACTTGGGTCTTCAGCCATTTTTCCCACTTTTCCTTTACGGTCAAAATCCCAATACGAATCTCGGCCACAGGTCTGGTAAACGTAAAGGGAAGCATAGCTTTTCGGTAATCGCCATCGGAAAGGATATAGTTCATAGTGTTTGCTTAGATTGCCCTAAAATTAAAAAACGCCCCTGATAAAGCATCAGGAGCGTTCATATATTTCGTTGAAAGTAAGGACCTACTCGGCCTTCTTCTCTTCTTTCTTGAATTTTTTGTACTTATTCTTGAACTTATCAATCCTACCAGCGGTATCCACCAACTTGGTCTTACCAGTGTAGTAAGGGTGCGAAGTTCTTGAGATTTCCAATTTTACCAAAGGATACTCAACACCATCTATGGTAATGGTCTCTTTAGCCTCTGCAG
>JAUICT010000337.1 GCA_030429325.1 Bacteroidia bacterium | reverse complement strand
CTACATGAATTGATATCGCTATGGTTTGTAGTCAACGAACAATCCACAAGAAATTTGCAAGTGGAACATAAGCTTCTTTTTAAATTTCTCATCTTTTTCATTTTAAGTGCTCCGGGCCATTCTTGATACCCAGAACGTATGTGCATTGGGCAAAGGGTGTGCCCAAAACAACTTTTTTACTTAAGCTGCTGAATATCAGGGTAAAAACAAAACTCCCTGTATTCTAAATAGATAAGATTTTACTCAGTTGGGGAGATTTTACCCATTCCATTTCGGGTCTATCAAAACCATAAATTTTGATGAAGAAGATTGGGTAAGTATTAAGATTATTTACCCAGCGGATTTGTTATTTTCTTGTGCTCTTCTTGAATAGTTTTCTGCGTGATCCATCTTCCAAAATCAACCGCACAATTTTTGCAGTGAATGCCACAAAGGTTCCAATGGATAGAAAGGCATAGATTATAGTGAAGACCTTGCCCAAATCCGTAGTGGGTACAAAATCGCCATACCCTACTGTAGCCATGGTCATTACCGAAAAATATAGGGAGTCTATTATGGACCATTGCTTAGTTTGGGAATAGAAAAGAGTAGAGCCTATCAACAAAAACATCAAGAATAGGCATAGGAATTTAAACTCATCATCATTTTTGATTCCTTTGACAATGGCTTTTGCAAATCGGTAAATGTTCAAAACAAAAGAGAGCACAATACTGTTATGTAAACTATAAACAATGAATCCAAGTGAAGTTAAACAAAAGAAGGAATCTTTCCCAATCCTCACAGTCAATCATTAAAACCGCTCATGTTCCGATCAAATCCATAAAAAGAAAAAGGGGATACACGCCTGTATCCCCAAACCAAACAAACTAAAGTAATAACTAACTACTCGTTTTCGTTGTCATCCTCAAATTTTGTGTCCGCCATACGTGAACGTTCAAAATGGATGTCATTGAATCGTGGCGTCAAGGTCTTATCATCGCTATCAAAGACCAAAAACCGTTCTGTATTCATCATTTTGAGTCCTGTGTAGGAATCAAATCGATTGTTTTGTAATTGCAATACCTGTATGCTTGCCAATTGTCCAAACTCTGTAGGAATCTCACCTCCCAATTGATTATTGGCCAGTACGAGTTCCTTCAACTGGGTTAAATTTCCCATTTCGGCCGGTATGCTTCCTTCCAGACCATTCTCAAAAAGGCCCAAAGCTTCCAACTGGGTTAGATTCCCTATGGATTTTGGAATGATTCCTTTAAGATTATTACTAGATAGATTGAGTTCTTTTAGTTTAGTGAGGTTTCCGAACGTATCAGGAATGGGGCCACTTAAGAAATTGTTGAACATGGATAGCACTTCCAATTGTTTCATTTTTCCAATGCCATCCGGAAGCGAACCTTTGATACGATTCATTTCCAGGCGCAACACTCTAAGGTTTTTTAGCTTTACAATATCCTTTGGTAGAACTCCGGTAATATTGTTGAACGCCAAATTCAATTGGGTCAAATGTTTCAGTTTACCCATGCTTTCTGGAAGTACGCCGTCCAAATTGTTCATGAACAAGGTCAACCCCACCACATGGTTGTCTTTTATCTCTACTCCTTTCCACGTGTGGATTGGAGATTCCATATTCCAGGAATTGTTCCATTTGTCACCTTTGGTGCTGTTGTATAGATCTATGAGGGCATTCCTCTCCTCTTGGGGAACTTCCTGGTTGGCGTAGGTCTTGCCTACAGATACCACCATACATAAGAAGAAAACGGCCAATCGAATCATTGAATACTTATTTTATCCTAAAGAATTTACCTACAAATTAAGTAAAAGACGAAAAAACTTACAAATTTAATCGGTGAATCTAACGCAATTTGTTGTGAATGCGGGTAAAAGTGTGGTATAAATTTCTATCCAACATCAATTTAGGGACTCCAATTCGTGGGACAAGACCTCCCAATCTTCCATTAAGTTCTCCAACTTTTTCTTCTTGCCTTGATAGGTATCAAAAAAATTAGGTCGGGCAATGGTCGTATCATAATCCATTAAAAGGTCATGGTCTATGCCGGCTATCTCCTTTTCCAATTGTGAAATTTGCTTCTCAACCCAACTCAACTTATTCTTAAGGGACTTCAGCTTTTTTTGGACTTGATAATCATTTTCTTTGGATACCTCCTCTACTTTCTTTTCTACTTTTTTCTCTCCTTTCTCAATTTTTCTGAAGTCTTCTGCCTTACGTTGCTCCAGATAAAAATCTATATCGCCCAAATACTCTTTAATACCACCGTCCTTAAATTCGTAGACCCTATCTGTAAGTCCTTGCAAAAAGTCACGGTCATGGGATACCAGTACCAAGGTTCCTTCAAAATTCTGTAGTGCCTTTTTCAGTACATTTTTGGATTTGATGTCTAAATGGTTGGTAGGCTCATCCATGATCAGGACGTTAAAGGGCTGTAATAACATTTTGGCCAAGGCCAATCGGTTTCGCTCCCCACCGGAAAGCACCTTTACATATTTTTCCACTTCATCACCACGAAAGAGAAAAGAACCCAATATATCCCGAACCTTACTTCGGTTCTTTTCATTGGCAGCATCGATCATGGTATCTAAAATGGTTTTTTCGCCCTCCAGATATTCTGCTTGGTTCTGGGCAAAATAGCCTAATTGTACATTGTGTCCAATTTTCAAGCTTCCGGTATGGTCCAACTCTCCCACTATAATTTTGGCCAAAGTGGTTTTTCCTTGTCCGTTCTGACCCACAAAAGCGGTTTTGGTGCCACGTTCCACCAAAAGATCAATATCTTTTAAAACTTCTTTTTTACCATAGCTTTTGGAAAGGTCATCCAGCTCTGCCACTACCTTACCAGGATTTATTGATATTGGAAAACGAAGGTTCATGACACTATTATCCTCCTCGTCCACTTCAATACGCTCGATCTTGTCTAGTTTTTTAATGAGGGACTGCGCCATAGAAGCTTTACTGGATTTGGCCCGGAACTTCTCGATCAAACGTTCGGTCTGTTGTATTTGTTTTTCTTGGTTTTTTTGGGCACTAAGTTGTTGTTCCTTGATTTCCTTTCTGTACTCCAAGAACTTGGTATATGGTTTATTATGATCATAAATTCGACCCAAGGAAATTTCTATGGTCCTATTGGTTACATTATCCAAGAACATTTTATCGTGCGAAACAATCACAACGGCACCGGGATATGTCTTTAAGAATTGTTCCAACCAAATGATGGATTCAATATCCAAGTGGTTGGTAGGCTCATCCAACAACAAAACATCATTGTTCTGCAATAGGAGTTTGGCCAACTCTATCCGCATGCGCCATCCCCCGGAAAAGGTATCCGTCAGCTTATCAAAATCATCGCGCTTAAAACCCAATCCCAGCAATACTTTCTCGGTATCGCCTTGGTAGTTGTAGCCACCCAAGATTTCATAATGATGGGTAACATCGTTCAAATCTACCATTAGCTGATGATAGCCCTCGCTCTCGTAATCGGTTCGCTCCGCCAAGGCCGTGTTAATTTCCTCAAGCTTTTGTTCCATGGCCTTGATATCTGCAAATGCCTGATAGGATTC
>JAUICT010000336.1 GCA_030429325.1 Bacteroidia bacterium | reverse complement strand
AAGATTGATGAAGCTGAAAAAAGCAGATATCCTAAAAGCGCTGGAAAAAATATCCGCCCCAGGTGAAGGCCAGAATATTGTGGAAAGCGGAGGGGTGACCAATGTCCAAGTGTTTGGTGATGAGGTGGAAGTGGACGTGACCATAAAAAACCCAAGTCTTCAGGCCAAAAAGAAGACCGAAGTGGAGATTTTGAAGATCATCCATAGCGAGGTCTATGAAAAGGCCAAAATAAAGGTCAACCTAAAGGTTGATGCCCCGGCCAAGCCCAAGGTGAACCAGATAAAGGGGAACCCTATACCTGGAATCCAGAATATCATCGCCGTTGCCTCGGGAAAAGGCGGTGTAGGGAAATCTACGGTAACCGCAAACTTGGCGGTGACCTTGGCCAAAATGGGCTTTAAGGTGGGGCTTTTGGATACGGACATCTACGGACCGTCCATGCCCATTATGTTTGATGTGGCCGCAGAAAAACCCTTGTCCGTCAACGTCAATGGTAAGGCCAAAATGAAGCCTGTTGAAAATTATGGGGTCAAATTGTTGTCCATTGGTTTTTTCACAGAACCCAACCAAGCCGTGATTTGGCGGGGACCAATGGCCGCAAAGGCATTGAACCAGATGATTTTTGATGCCCATTGGGGTGAGCTGGACTTTTTGTTGTTGGATTTGCCTCCAGGCACCGGTGATATCCACTTAAGTATCATGCAATCCATGCCGGTAACGGGAGCGGTTGTAGTGAGTACCCCACAGGAAATCGCCTTGGCCGATGCCCGAAAAGGGGTGGCCATGTTCCATCAAGAAGCCATAAATGTCCCGGTTTTGGGAATCGTGGAAAATATGGCCTATTTTACCCCCGCAGAGCTACCTAACAACAAATACCATATCTTTGGGGAAAATGGTGCCAAAAATCTGGCGGAAGACCTAAAAGTCCCCTTTTTGGGAGAAATTCCCTTGGTTCAGAGTATCCGCGAAGCGGGGGATGTAGGAAGACCGGCTGCATTGCAAACGGCAACCCCAACAGAGGAAGCTTTTGAAGAGCTTACAAAAAATGTGGTACAGGAGTTGGTCAAGAGAAATACGGACCTTCCTCCCACAGAAGCAATAAAAATTACAACAATGGCTGGTTGTGCCGCTGTTAAAAAGAAATGAGCATGACATCAGAAGAAATCAAAACCAATGTTGAGAAGGCTCTGGAAGAAATCCGTCCTTTTCTCCAAAGCGATGGAGGAGACATTACATTGGTTTCAATAGATAACGACAGCTCCGTTAAAGTGCGGTTAGAGGGGAATTGTATTGGTTGTAGCGTTAACCAAATGACCCTTAAAAGTGGCGTGGAGATGACCATCAAGAAGTATGCACCCCAGATAGAGGAGGTCATCAATGTAAGTTAGCTGACAAAAATCATAAACCCTTCCCTAAGCAAGTGGTAAGTTGCATCCCTCAAAATTTTTGTTGAATGGTTAAGACCGATATACTAATTATTGGAGCAGGACCTACGGGTCTTTTTGCTGTTTTTGAAGCGGGCCTATTGCAACTCAAATGCCATTTGATTGATGCCTTGCCCCAGCCTGGAGGACAATGTTCCGAGATATACCCGAAGAAGCCCATTTATGACATTCCTGGATATCCTGAAGTATTGGCGGGTGAGTTAGTGGACAATCTTATGGAACAGATTAAGCCCTTTCAGCCCGGATTTACCTTGGGAGAACGGGCCGAAACCATAGAAAAGCAAGAAGATGGCTCTTTTGTGGTCACTACCAACAAAGGAACCCAACATCAAGCTCCTGTAGTTGCCATTGCCGGTGGATTGGGAAGTTTTGAGCCAAGAAAACCGTTGCTGGACAACCTGTCCAAGTATGAAGATAATGGAGTGGCCTATATGATTAAGGAGCCTGAGATGTATCGGAACAAAAAGGTGTTGATTGCAGGTGGGGGTGATTCTGCACTGGACTGGTCCATCTTTTTGGCCGATGTAGCGAGTGAAGTCACTTTGGTGCATCGACGCAACGAGTTTAGAGGCGCTTTGGATTCCGTTGAAAAAGTACAGCACCTCAAAAACGAAGGAAAAATCAATCTGATTACCCCAGGTGAAGTAGTGGCTTTGCATGGAGCGAATCAACTGGAGAAAGTAACGGTCAAGAATACGGATACGGACCAAGATATAGATGTTGAGGTAGATTACTTTATCCCCCTCTTTGGCCTTTCCCCAAAATTGGGCCCCATTGCCAATTGGGGACTCGAAATTGAGAAGAATGCAATTAAGGTGGACAATACCCTGGATTATCAGACCAATGTGCCAGGAATTTATGCCATTGGCGATGTCAATACCTATCCAGGGAAATTAAAATTGATTTTATGTGGGTTCCATGAAGCCACATTAATGTGCCAAAGTGCCTACCAACGTATCCATCCCGATAAAAAATATGTAATGAAATATACAACGGTCGGAGGGGTCACCGGTTTTGACGGAAGCAAAAAAGAAGCCCCCAAAGCCGTGGTCAAAGCAATAGATTAACATTGAATTGAAATGCCCTTTTTGGGCTAAGGGAAGTTCCCTTTAATGAGTATGAGCGATATCAAAATTACAATTACGGACAGAGAAGGTGTGGCACACGAAGTGGATGCGCCAACAGATATGAACATGAACCTTATGGAAGTGGTCCGTTCCTATGAATTGGCCCCTGAAGGTACCATAGGGATTTGTGGAGGAATGGCCATGTGTGCTTCTTGCCAGTGTTATGTGCAGTCGGACCATCAGCTTCCCGAAAAGTCGGACGATGAGGATGCCATGTTGGCCGAGGCTTTTTTTGTGAAGGACAACAGTCGCTTGGGTTGCCAAATCCATATCGCCGAAGATTTGGACGGTCTCAAAGTAGAGCTCGCCCCAGCGGAAGATTGATTCTGTAGCTGATCCGGATTCCGAAAACGAACAAAACCCTATCTTTAGTCTTTCTTGTACCACAACATGAGAAAGGCACTACTTTTCCATTTTTTTCTTTTCATATCGATTTTGGGCATGGCCCAAGATCAGTATTTGCAGTTAAGGGCCATTGTTACCGATAGCGCCCAAATCTTCACCCCCGAACAGCTTAACTCATTAACAAGCAAGCTCAACCGTTTTGAATCGGAGACCACCAATCAGTTGGTGATTCTTACCATAAACGAGCTGGGCTACGAAACTATTGAAGAATATGCCAACGGTACATTCAACCAGAACGGGTTGGGTCAAGAAGATAAGGACAATGGTATCTTGATTTTGTTCTCCAAAAACGACCGTGAAGTGCGCATAGAGGTGGGATATGGCTTAGAACCATATATCACGGACGCCGTGGCATCACGAATCATCAGGAACACCATGATTCCCAAGTTTAAGGAGGAAGACTATTTTGGAGGATTGGATTTGGCCACGGACCAAATCATAGAATTTTTGCTTGATCCAGAGGCACTTGAAGAATTCAAAAGAAAGATAGAAGAAGATAGTGCCATGCCGCTCTGGGCAAAAATTGTGATGATCTTGTTTCTCTCTGTCTTCGTTTTTGCAGGCGGATTTGTTTTCTATAAAGGGTATTCGGC
>JAUICT010000335.1 GCA_030429325.1 Bacteroidia bacterium | reverse complement strand
AATTTCGCATACTTGTTAACAAAATATGCAGTTCATCGAAGATTTACCCTAAAATGAATTTTGCAGCTTCTCTTGATGCAATACTTTCCTACAGATCTACGTTCTAATAGTCCCAAAATCTGTTTTTAACCTACTTGACCTATGAAGAAGCTCTTTTCATTGCTGTCCATAATAGGCATTGTTGCCATAAGCAACTGTAGCCGAATCCCAGAGAACAATGACCCTATTTTGGGCATCTGGGCCAAAACACAAACTTCAACAATTGAGGGAAAAGGTTCCAGCACCGCCCGTGAAGAATGGATTTTCAATGATGTTTACCTAGGAAGGTACCAAAGCTATTCCAATTCCAAACTGGTTTTTTATACTGATTTTAAATGGTCCGAGGAAAATGGCACCTACACCATAATCTACGGCGACCCACAGGTTACCGATATCACGGTCAGTCTAGAACATGCAAGTGACCCTGAGGTTTTAACCCTGGAAAACGGTTCGGTCTTTGCCACCAGGGATTAATTGGCAAGACTACCTATATGAGAATAAAAGGCCCCAACAAAGTTGGGGCCTTTTTAATGGTTGGTTGTAATGTTGATTATCTAAATCCGAAGTTTACACCAAATGTAAAGGTGCTGAACTCTGAAAAATTATATTCTGCGTTTAATCTGAAAAAGCCCAGTTTTAACTTGGTTCCCAGATTTGCCGTGACCCCACTGGCATTCTTGGCTACCGAGAATGGGTCTTCCACCGTGGTTGTAAAAAACGGGCCCCTGGCCTCATAAGTACCCAGCAAATCTATATTGGACTTTCCTGTGATATACCCCACACCTCCATAGAAGTTGATTACGGGTATTTTTCTGGTGGATATCACCGCACTGAAATTCCAAGTCTTGAAAGAGGCATCTATACGTTGATTGTCCCCATTGATGGTACTGGAATCCGTAAAATCGTAATCCCCTGCCAGATTAGTGTAGCCTATTACGGTAGATATGGCCACGGGAAGGAGCTTGTCCGCTGGAAGCAATTTGGTGAACTCATATTGGATTCCCGCCCCAAATAAGCCTATCTTGGCATCATCATCAAACTTAATTTTGGGCAAAAATCTCGCTTTCACTTCCAAACCTTTGACCAATCCCACGCTGGCCTGGATATATCCTGAAGGCACAAAGTTGAAGTCCTCAGCTGCGAGTCCTGATGGAAGCTCGAACTCTTCCCGAAACAGTCCGTTCTGATCCTCAACAAAAACACGAACTCCTTCTATATCCCCCAAACCTGTGGAAACCTGTCTTGCTTGCCCAGGGTTATCCACAAAATCAAGGTTTTCGTAATCATTGGGATCCAATGTAAAGGCTTTCTTGTCTTCCTTATTTTTAAATCCTGTGATGTTCCCCACGATGGATATCTCAAATCCACCCAAGGGTTTGGCATCGGCAGTATTGTACCATCCATTGGATATACTATAGATACCAGCCTCTGAAACAGGAGCCAGATACGCGTTGGCAAAACGTTCGGCATCGTTTACACCCGATACAAAGAGGTCATTTAAATCCTGGGCCCTTCCAAAGGACACAGAGATCAAAGCTACCAACAAAACAATTTTCTTCATTTTGTAAAATTTTTCCTAAAACTAAAAAACTCGCCTTTTAGAGGCGAGTTTTTGTTGTGAAACAATCGTTATCTATGCATCTATGTTGGCATAGACGGCATTTTTCTCAATAAATTCCCTTCTTGGGGGCACTTCATCACCCATCAACATGGAGAAAATTCGGTCAGATTCAGTTGCATTGTCTATGCTTACCTGACGCAGTGTCCTAAACTCTGGATTCATAGTGGTATCCCATAACTGCTCGGCATTCATCTCACCCAGACCTTTATATCGTTGTATACTTGCCCCGCCGTTCATGGACGCCATGATTTCATCCCGTTCCTTATCGTTCCATGCATAGCGTTTCTTGGCCCCTTTTTTCACCAAATACAGAGGTGGTGTGGCAATATAAACGTGTCCATTTTCTATCAATTCACGCATATATCGGAAGAAAAAGGTAAGAATCAAGGTCTCGATGTGGCTACCATCCACATCCGCATCACACATGATCACTACTTTATGGTAGCGTAGTTTTTCCAAGTTCAACGCCTTGCTATCTTCTTCGGTACCAATGGTTACCCCAAGGGCGGTATATATATTTTTGATCTCTTCGTTCTCAAAAACTTTATGCTGCATGGCTTTTTCTACATTCAGGATTTTACCCCGGAGTGGCAGAATGGCCTGAAAGTTTCTATCCCTGCCCTGTTTTGCGGTACCCCCTGCAGAATCACCCTCTACCAAGAACACTTCGCACTTGGTAGGATCTTGTTCGGAACAATCCGAAAGCTTTCCAGGCAATCCTCCAACACTCATCGGGTTTTTTCGCTGTACCAATTCACGGGCCTTGGCAGCAGCATGTCTTGCCTGTGCAGCCAACTTTACTTTCTCTACAATTTGTTTGGCATCATCCGGGTGTTCTTCCAAATAATCGGTCAGCATCTCGGAAACAGCCTGACTTACTGCACTGGTCACCTCCCGGTTGCCCAACTTTGTTTTGGTCTGCCCTTCAAACTGGGGCTCTGCCACCTTTACGGACACAATGGCGGTAAGACCTTCCCTAAAATCGTCCCCGGAAATTTCAAACTTCAGCTTGTCCAACATACCGGAGTTATCGGCATATTTCTTTAGTGTAGTGGTAAGACCCCTTCTAAAGCCGGACAAGTGGGTTCCTCCTTCGTGGGTGTTGATATTGTTTACATAGGAATGGAGATTCTCGGTATATCCTGTATTGTAGACCATGGCCACTTCTACAGGGATTCCATTTTTTTCTCCTTCCATGGAGATGACACTTTGGATAAGGGGCTCACGGTTTCCATCCAAGAATTTGATGAATTCCTTCAATCCTTCTTCGGAATGGAAGGTTTCGGAAATAAACTCTCCTTTATCGTCCTTATTTCGTTTATCCGTCAATGTAATGGTGATGCCCTTGTTCAGATAGGCCAGTTCACGCATTCTATTGGATAGGGTCTCGTAGCTATACTCCGTGGTTTGGGTGAAAATGGTATCATCTGGCACAAAAGTGACAATGGTACCCGTTTCATTGCTATCCCCAACACTTTTAACTGGGTAAAGGGTTTTTCCCCTTTCATATTCCTGTTCCCAAATCTTACCTTCACGGTAGACGGTTGCCTTTAAATGTTTTGAAAGTGCGTTCACACAGGATACTCCGACCCCGTGAAGACCTCCGGATACCTTGTAGGAGTCCTTGTCGAACTTCCCTCCGGCACCAATCTTGGTCATGACCACTTCCAAGGCAGAAACACCTTCTTTTTTGTGTAAGCCCACAGGGATACCTCTTCCGTTGTCCTTGGTGGTAATGGAATTGTCCTCGTTGATGATCACATCAATTGTATCGCAATACCCAGCCATGGCCTCATCTATGGAATTGTCCACCACTTCGTATACCAAATGGTGCAATCCCCTGACCCCTACATCGCCAATATACATGGAAGGTCTCATCCGTACGTGCTCCATACCCTCAAGGGCCTGGATACTATCC
>JAUICT010000334.1 GCA_030429325.1 Bacteroidia bacterium | reverse complement strand
TCTATCAAAATCTAGGAATGCTTTTTTACGCCGTGGCCATGGCCGATAATAATGTGAGGCCCATTGAAACAAAAAGACTACGGAAATATGTCCGGCAACATTGGCTGGATGTAGATGATATTGAGGATGAGTTTCATACAGATGCCGCCTATCAGATTGAAATTGTTTTTGATTGGCTGGAAAGTGAGGAAAAAAATGGTAGTGAATATTTTGATACGTTCAAAGAGTTCTACAAGGACCATCCCGAAAAGTTCACACCAAAAATAAAAGCGCTCATTGTAGAAACCTCGGAAAGTATTGCCAATGCATTTGCAGGTAAAAACAAATCGGAGATGTTGGCTATCTTTAAACTGAAACAGCTCTTTGACCATTGATATGATTTTATCCAATTTTATTGACCATACCAATTTAAAACCTACGGCGTCCTTATCAGAAATCCAAAAACTGTGCGTAGAGGCTAAAAATTATGGGTTTTATGCGGTATGTGTTAACGGTTGCCATGTTCCCTTAGCGGCCGAAGAATTAAAAAACACCAAGGTGAAAATTGCGGCGGTCGTGGGCTTTCCACTGGGGGCAATGTCTACTGAGGCAAAAATCTTTGAAGCAAGGGAGTGTGTAAAAAATGGGGCGGATGAAATAGACATGGTCATCAATATAGGTTGGTTAAAATCCAATGAGGATTCCAGGGTCCACAATGAAATTAAATCCATAAAACGGGTCATCGGGGATAAAATATTGAAGGTAATCCTGGAAAACTGTTACCTGACGACATCCGAAAAGGAAAAAGCTTGTACATTGGCAGTTGAGGCAGGGGCCGATTTTGTAAAAACCTCAACCGGATTTGGAAGTGGCGGAGCCACTTTTGAAGATGTTATCCTAATGAAAAAAATAGTTGGGGATAAATTAGGTGTCAAGGCATCAGGTGGAATAAAAGATAAAGAAACCGCATTAAAATATATCGAGTTGGGAGTCTCTAGAATTGGGACATCTTCGGGAATCATATTGTTGAACTGATCCATACCATGAGCATACACATAGAAGCCAAAAAAGGAGATATTGCAGATACCGTGCTTATGCCGGGAGATCCCCTGCGGGCCAAATGGATAGCGGAATCGTTTTTGGAGAACGCCATCTGCTACAACAAAATCCGAGGTATGCTGGGGTATACGGGAACCTATCAAGGAAAGAAGGTTTCCGTACAGGGAAGCGGTATGGGAATGCCATCTTCCATAATCTATTTTCATGAGCTCATTAACGATTATGGGGTAAAGAACATTATACGTGTAGGCTCTGCAGGGTCCTACCAAAAAGAAGTGGAACTGAACGATGTGGTATTGGCCATGGCTGCTTCCACTACCTCGGGCATAAACAACTCAAGATTTATTAATTCCGACTATTCCCCCACCGCCAATTTTGAACTTTTCCAAAAAGCGGTGAACTACGCGCAACAACAAAATATTCCCATAAAAGCGGGCAATGTACTTTCCTCTGATGAGTTCTATGTAGATGACCCCGAAGAATACAAGCTATGGGCCGAGTATGGAATTTTATGTGTGGAAATGGAAACAGCCGGTCTGTACACCATTGCCGCCAAATACAACGTGCGTGCGCTTTCTATTTTGACCATCTCTGACTCCTTGGTAACCGGGAAATCGCTTTCCGCCCTTAAACGTGAAACTTCCTTCAGGGATATGGTGGAAATTGCCTTGGCAGCATCCGTAACCTAGAAAGGACTTGTTGATGCAAGTCCCGTCCATTATTCTCCGAAATTTTAAAAAAATTAGTCCAAAATTCCCTTTTCGGTAAGAGCTTTGGATATGGCCCTAGCGTAACCCACCATTCCATGATCATTTGGGTGTGTTCCATCCACAAAACTTTCCTTGCCCAAATTAATATCTTCCTCTTTCACCAAATGAAGAAAATTTATCCCTTGGGATTTAAGGTAGGTAAAGGCCCTTTGCGTTGCCTTATTTAGATTTTCGTAGATCTCAAGTCTTTCGTTTTGGACGAAACCATCGGAATATCCACCATGCTCAATCAATAAAATGGGAACAATATCGTTCGCAGCCCTGATCCGTTCAATAGATTTAATGATACTTTTCTCCGCCTTTTCGGAATCTCTAAAATTGGGCATACAGTCCAAAACTATTATTGAAGGACTCGCTCTTAAAATGAAATCAATGACTTCCGGTTCCAGCTTTCCATTTCCCGAAAAACCCAAGTTCACAACCGGCTTGTCAATATATCTCCCTAAAATGGAGGTCCAGGCCAACCCTGGGCGTGATGCACATGCCCCTTGAACAATGGAAGTACCATAAACCACAATTGGGTTTTGCTCTTTGGTCTTGATGGGTTTAAAGATTGAATTTTCAGCTACTCCAATTCTTAACGATCTCACCGTATTGTATAAAGGAAGATATAGTCTAAAAGTTCTCAAACTTCCTTTTATGGCAGGCTTTATGCCATTATACCGGTAAGAAATTGTGTCTTTAAAACTATAGATGCCTCTAACCCATTGCCAGCCACTATTTTCGTCCATGGCATACAAATCCAATCCACTAACCCCTGTGGCAGGCATATGAGGGAATGAAAATTGATCTTCCACATCGTATTCCACTATTATGTCTGAAGCATCTGATTCGAAGTCGATATACAATCCTGCCGAATTTCTGGACAGTTGCCAAACAGGTTCCCTAACCTCTTTTTGCAATTCTTGGGGGAATCGTTGAAAAGAAGCCGTCCCTTGCGGCTCTAATCTCCCATGAACAATCTCTTCAGGCACGTTCTCCCATTTCATGGCCAATTCTTCCTGACCAATAGAAACTATTGGAACATGCACCATTACTAAAATTGAAAAAAGTAAAATCTTGTTCCAATCCATACTTCAGATATTTATATCGTCAAAAAACTTTAAGACCATATTACAACCTTTTCCCTTCTTAATTCTTTTTTTTCACAATATTATTCAATCTTAATCCTAAACGTTGAGGCCGGCAATTTCTCTGAATTGATCAGATTAGCTTCCGTCCATGGCTGCCATCCATAGTATAAAAAATCAGGTCTTTTGGAAACTGGTATCACAATGTTATCATCCACAACAAAAGCTTCTATCGGGCTTTTTCCGTCTACTGAAAAACCTTTAATGGTTTTCCCGCCGCTTACAGAAAGTCCATGGCCATATTTGAACGACACGATAACCTGGCCATTTTTATAAATGGCTTTTTTGGGAAGCGGTCCCGAAGGTATTACATCATGGCCATACACATCTTTTAAGGCCCATCTGGCCAAACGCTCCCCCACATCTTTCTTATTGGTGGGATGAACATCGTTCCTCGCCCCAATATCACTGGACACGGCCATCCCTACATGTTTAATTCTCTCCAATACTTTACGTTGTTCATCCCGAAAAAGAGGCCAGTATTGTGATTTGTACTGTGTTGAATCAATGGAAGATAGCTGTACCCAATAAAATGGCATTTGGGGTGCTCTCCATTTTTCCCGATAATCCAAAATCATTAGTTCTTGCAAATCGGCATATTCTTGAACGCGTTCAATTTCTTGGGCATTACTTTCACCTTGATACC
>JAUICT010000333.1 GCA_030429325.1 Bacteroidia bacterium | reverse complement strand
AATGGACAGCAGACACGAAAAACTGAACAAAAGGACAAACAATTTTCTCATGGGATAAAGCCGTTCAATATGGATATGTATTTTTTGGGCGATGCTTTGACATTGAACCCGGTTTTACCCAAGACTGACTGGTCTTTATTCAAAACAACAACTAACGGAAAGTGGCCCTTAGGGTTAAACTTTTGAGCAAGAGCTGCGTTGGTTTCCGACAATTCCAAAGGGAGTTCATTTTTTTTCTTCCTTGGGAAATCCGCTTTATAGAGTACATAATGTTCGCTGGCATACAACTTAAATTCTTCGGACTGCCAAATATTCTTTTCCAGTCGTATGCAAGGGGCACACCAATCGGAACCCGAAAACACTAAAATGATAGGTTTGTTTTCTTTATTTGCCAAACCAACAGCCTTATCAAAACTACTTTGCCATTCTTGGGCCTGCAGGCTTCCAAAAACAAGTAGGAATATAATTATGAGGAACTGTTTCATGATTTGGGACTTATAATAAAACTACTTACTCAAAAACCCGAAGTATGGAGCCGTCGAGTTCGGTATTGAATATTTTAAGGGGGTTACTGGTTGTACTCAAGTTCAAGGAAGTCCCGTCTTGTGCAAATCGGGATTGATGTGTGCTGCAATGAAAAACACCGCCGTCTTCAGAAATAAATCGTATTTCTTCGGTTCCTTGGTGACTACAAATCTTACTGGCCGCTATTAATTCCCCTTGAAGGTTCCTGGCCACGACAATATCCAAATAGGTTAGGTTGGCCGATGATTTCACCGAAATGTAACCGCCATTGTTTGCCAACGGTGCCGCTTCAGCGGATGTCAAGTCTATGGTAAAGTCCACACCTTCGGATACTGGAAAAGTTTCCAGTTCTCCATCTTTTGAGCACCCTTGTAAACAGGGAAAAGTTAAGGCAAATGCAGCACCTGCCCCTAAACTTCTTAGAAATTCCTTCCTTTCCATAGCATTGAGGTTTATAAAAAGAACGTGAAATTAGGCCAATTCGTATGCCTAATATTCAAACTTTCCGTACGTGCTTTGAATGGTAAGTCTCTTGTCTTCCGATGCCTCAACCCTACCAATGACCTGGGCATCTACATCAAACTGTTTTGCAATGGAAATAATATCCTCGGCCACATCGGAATCCACATACAACTCCATCCGGTGTCCACAATTGAAGACTTGGTACATTTCTTTCCAATCAGTCCCGGACTGCTCTTGAATCAGCTTGAAGAGTGGAGGTACAGCAAACATATTGTCCTTGATGATATGAAGGTTATCCACAAAGTGAAGAATCTTCGTCTGTGCCCCACCGCTGCAATGTACCATTCCGTGAATTTGCTCGGCAGTATACTTTTCCAAAACTTTTTTGATGATTGGTGCATAGGTTCTTGTGGGCGAAAGCACCAATTTTCCGGCATCCAATGGAGAATTGGGCACCGTGTCCGTTAATTTCACTCCTCCAGAATAGACCAAATCCTCGGGAACCGAAGCATCATAGCTCTCCGGATATTTTTGGGCCAAATATTTTCCAAAAACATCATGCCGGGCCGAGGTAAGCCCGTTGCTTCCCATACCACCGTTATATTCATTTTCATAAGTGGCTTTCCCAAAAGAGGCCAGCCCCACAATAACATCTCCCGCCTCAATATTGGCATTATCTATGACTTTGGAACGTTCCATCCGGGCGGTTACCGTGGAATCTACAATAATCGTTCGGACCAAATCGCCAACATCTGCTGTTTCGCCACCTGTGGAACGGATGGAGATTCCATGCTTGTCCAAATCAGAAATGAGCTCTTCCGTTCCATTGATTATGGCCGAAATGACTTCTCCGGGAATCAGGTTTTTGTTTCTTCCTATGGTAGAGGACAACATAATGTTATCTGTGGCCCCTACACAAATAAGGTCGTCCACATTCATGATCAAGGCATCTTGGGCAATCCCTTTCCAAACCGAAATATCCCCAGTTTCCTTCCAATACATGTAGGCCAGGGAAGACTTGGTCCCGGCACCATCGGCATGCATTACCAAGCAGTGTTTTTCACTTCCTGTTAAATAATCAGGGACTATTTTGCAGAACGCCTGCGGAAAAAGGCCTTTGTCTATGTTTTTAATGGCATTGTGCACATCTTCCTTAGAGGCAGAAACTCCTCGCTGCGCATATCTTTTACTGGTTTCAGATGACATTTTTAAGCTTTGGGCAAAAATAACGGAAAGCCACGAATTAATCGCTAGGTCTGTTTTCCTTCTTTCCTATTTTCCGAACAATAGCTCCCTGTACTTGGTAAATGGCCATAAATCGTCTGCAATAAGTTTTTCAAGTTTATCGGACTGTGCACGAATGGCATCAAAATAAGGTTTTACGTTGTCACAATAAGCCTGTGCTTTTTTATGTGCTGTGGAAAGTCCGTTGGCCCGTTTTCTGGCATCGGTCATTTCGTCGGTCAATTTTTTGATTTCCATGATGTGCTCACCAATCTGCTCCAAAATGTTCAGCTGAGTCTCTGCCACCTTCTTATGGGCAGCACCATAGACTTCTTTTAATCCGGAAACGTTTTCCAACAATACGTTCTGATACCTAATGGCAGCCGGGATGATATGGTTGTAGACCATTTCACCCAACACCCGTCCTTCTATTTGAATATGAAATATATAGGCCCCCAACTCCACTTCTTGGTGGGCCTTGAGTTCCACCTCGCTCATAACCCCCATATCCTTGAACAGGGAAATGCTTTCCTTGGAAGTAATTACTTGCAATGCCTGCGGGGTGTTCTTGTTATTGCTCAATTTTCTCCTTCTGGCCTCTTCCTGCCATTCTGTTCCATACCCGTCACCTTCAAAACGAATACGCTTGGAGGTTTTTATGTATTCCCTTAAAACATTGAAAACTGCCTCATCCTTTTTAAGGTTCTTTTTATCGATAAGTACATCCACCTCCTTTTTAAATTCGGTGAGCTGTTTGGCCACAATGGTATTGAGTATGGTCATGGGCTTGGCGCAATTGGTCTTGGAGCCTACACCTCTCATCTCAAATTTATTCCCTGTAAAAGCAAAGGGGGAAGTACGATTACGGTCCGTATTGTCTAAAAGGATCTCTGGAATCTTCCCTACCACATTCAGCTTGAGTTCTGTTTTTTCCTCTGGCGACAGTTTTCCCTTGGAAACCCCTTCCAACTCGTCCAACACATCGCTGAGCTGTTTGCCAATGAAAATGGAAAGTATGGAAGGTGGTGCTTCGTTGGCCCCCAATCTGTGATCATTACTGGCCGATGCTATGGAGGCACGCAACAATTCTTCATACGAATCCACCGCCTTGATGGTGTTCACGAAAAAGGTTAAAAACTGAAGGTTTTTCATCGGTGTGGTACCTGGGCTTAGTAAGTTCACCCCCGTATCTGTTGCCAATGACCAGTTGTTATGTTTTCCAGAACCGTTGATACCTTCAAATGGCTTCTCATGAAAAAGCACCCTAAAATCATGTCTGTCCGCAATCTCTTCCATGACATCCATCAGCAATAAATTATGGTCAACAGAAAGATTGGCTTCCTCAAATACAGGAGCCAGCTCGAACTGGTTTG
>JAUICT010000332.1 GCA_030429325.1 Bacteroidia bacterium | reverse complement strand
TTTTGATATCAATGCCGCACTTCTACAATTTCCAATAATTCCATAATCCAAGTTCTCCATAGGTCAATTATCCACAAAAGGTTTAGAATGAATTGCTTTTACAGTCGAATTTCCCGAAATTTAAAGAAACTAAAAAGTAAAACCTGTCAAAAAGTACCCTTTTATGGCCAAAACTATCATAATCTCAAATCGACTGCCCGTTCAATTGCAAATCAACAATGGAAACATTACCGCCATCCCCAGCGTAGGAGGATTGGCCACCGGAATGAAATCGGTGCACAGTGGTAGTGAGAGCCTTTGGATAGGTTGGTCAGGGCTCACGGATGAGGACACCCCTCCCGAGCTCGAGGAGGATATTGACAAGGCCTTGAAGGAAAATGGCTGTGCCAAGGTAAAACTGAATGCCCAAGAAGTAGATGGGTTCTATTTTGGATTCAGTAATAGAACAGTTTGGCCCCTTTTCCACTATTTTTTGGAATATTCTGAATTTGAACTTGATTTTTGGGAAACGTATAAGACCGTAAATCAGAAGTTTGCCGATGCCATTATTGAAAAATCGGATGAGGACGACACCATTTGGGTACACGACTATCAATTGATGCTAGTACCGCAAATGGTCCGTGAGAAACGCCCAAACACCTCCATCGGGTTCTTTTTGCACATTCCGTTTCCTTCCTACGAGATTTTCAGGACCCTCCCTTGGCGTGAGGAAATATTGGAAGGCTTGTTGGGGTCCGATCTTATTGGGTTTCACACCTACGATTATGAAAGACATTTTCTAAGCTCTGTACGAAGACTGTTGGGAATGGAAGTAAGCTTCAACGAGATTTTCATGGACAACCGTGTCATCAAGGTCGACTCTTTTCCCATGGGCATCGATTACAAAAAGTTCAGGGATGCTGCTTTGGTTCAGGGAGAACGGAAAAAAGACAACAGAAGCGATCTGCAAAAACGGCTGGATGACCATAAGGCCTCTGCCCCGGACACCAAATTGATCCTCTCCATAGACCGTTTGGATTACAGTAAAGGTATTGCCAAGCGCATCAATGCCTTTGAATATTTCCTCAACAAATATCCAGAATACAAGGAAAAGGTACGATTGATCATTCTTGCGGTGCCCTCTCGTTCCAATGTACCCCAATACCAATTGCTCAAGAAAGAGATTGATGAGTTGGTGGGGCGCATCAATGGTGAACTATCCACCGTGAATTGGACCCCAATTTGGTATTTTTACCGTTCCCTTCCCTTTGAAAATCTCATCGACCTGTACACTTCCAGTGATATTGCATGGCTTACCCCGCTTCGCGATGGGATGAACCTCGTGGCCAAAGAGTATATTGCCACACGAACGGATAAATCTGGAGTACTTATTTTGAGTGAAATGGCCGGGTCTGCCTATGAGATGAACGAAGCCCTTTTGATCAATCCCAATAATTTTGAACAGCAGGCAGATACCCTGCACCAGGCCATTACCATGCCCTTGGAAGAGCAGCAATCCCGAAATACATTTCTCCAAAAACGACTGGAACGCTACAATGTGGAAGTATGGGCCAACGAATTCATGAGCGCCCTTAACCAGAAGAAGACCTTGGGCTATTCCCATATTTCCAAAAAAATAACTAGCGACCGACTTAAAAAAATCTCCAATCAATATACCAATGCATCCAAACGATTGGTTTTCTTGGATTATGACGGTACATTGGCAGGATTCCATAAAGATCCCCAAAAGGCTACGCCAGATGAGGAGCTATATGCCCTTTTGGACCGGCTGCACAATCAAAAAGACACCACCCTATTCTTGATCAGTGGCAGGGATAAACAGACCTTTGGCAGGTGGTTCCTTCCCAAAAAGTACAATATGATCGTGGAGCATGGGGTTTGGATTTCCAAGGATGGCGAGGACTTTAAACTCTTGGAAAATGTAAAAAGCGAGTGGATGGAAAAAATAAGACCTGTACTGGAATCTTTCGTGGATCGGACGCCCGGGTCCTTTATTGAGGAGAAAAACTACTCCATGGCATGGCATTATAGAAACACCGACCCTGATTTTGGTGAAAAAAGAGCTACGGAATTAAATACAGTCTTGACCAGTCTTATCGGGAATGACGATATTAGCGTTCTCAACGGAAACAAAGTGATGGAAGTCAAAAGCAGTAATGTGAACAAAGGAAGGGCCGCAGTGCGCATGCTGGGAGAGGACGACTATGATTTTGTGTTTGCCATAGGTGATGATTGGACGGATGAATTTATGTTCCAAGAACTTCCCGACTCGGCCATAACTGTTAAAGTGGGGCTTAAAAAAACCCAAGCCAAATACCATGTTGAGAACACCAAACGGGTACGGGAACTTTTAAAACGGTTTGCAAAACTATGATGCAACGATTTTGTTTTTTGCTTTGCTTGCTGGGAACTCTCAATAGTTACGGTCAGGCAAATACCGAAGTCTACCTTTTTGACCTTGACATGGACAGCGGAAATGCTCCTTTATCCAATCCCAAAAATATATCCAATAATCATGGATATGACAACCAACCTTCGTTCTGGGACGATGACACGGTATTGTTTTCCTCAACAAGAGAGGGCCAAACGGATATTTTGCGGTTCAATATCAATCAAGGAAGTACCTCTTCTTGGGTCACCAATACACCTACGGGAAGCGAATACTCCCCATTGAGAATTCCGGGGGGAAATGCTATATCTGCCATTAGACTGGATTTGGATGGACTGCAACGATTGTATGAATACGATATAAAAACTGGGGAATCCGAAGCAATTTCCGATTTGAAGATAGGCTATCATGTGTGGTACAATGACCATATTCTGGTATCCACCGTATTGGTAGCAGATCGGATGGATTTGGTGGTAATCGACCTCGATGATGGCTCCCAACATACCGTACACAAAAATGTGGGACGCTCCCTGCATAAAATTCCAGGGACAGATTTGGTCAGTTTCATTAGCAAGGGCTCTTCAAAAAACGAACTTTGGCAAATTAAATCCCTCGATTTAGCCAATCTTGAAACAGATACTGTTTTGACACTAATCGACCCCGTTGAGGATATGGTTTGGTTGCCCAATGGCGCACTCCTTATTCCCAATGACAACAGAATTTCCCTCTACAATCCAAAAGTGGGAGATACTTGGAAAGATTTTCAGTTTTTTGACAAAGACCAAGTCTTTAAAATTTCCCGAATGGCAATAAACCCCAGCGGCACCCGATTGGCCTTGGTCACTGATATTTCACCCAAGGAAATTGTACAAAGACAAGTGGACACCTTCAATAAACGGGATTTGGATGGATTTGTCTCCTGCTATGCAGAAAATGTTCTGGCGCAACGCTTTCCCAACGACACCATGTATGTGGGAAAGGCCAAAATGTTCTCCAATTATGAACGGTTCTTCGCCAATACCAAAAATGCAAAGGTTGAGTTGGTTAAACGAATTACCATGGGAAATAATGTGATTGATGAGGAAATCACCATGGTCGATGGTCGACAGGGGCATCAAGTAGCACTATATACCATTGATAGTGGTCTGATCACCTCCATGACCTTTATTTTTCCCGATCAAGAAACTGCAGATGCC
>JAUICT010000331.1 GCA_030429325.1 Bacteroidia bacterium | reverse complement strand
GCCACTCCTTTGGCGCTGGGCTCTACCCCAGATGCAATAAGGTTTCCTGTCACCAAAGTGGCATGTAGGCTTACTTCATCCGTATTGTCTGCATTAAGTGCACGGGAACCAAATTCTTGATGGCTAGTCAATGCCACACCAGCATCCCAAACCCCTACTTGCATTCCGGTACCATTAAGGCCTAAATTCATAAGCCCATCAGCATAGAGGGTATATGCTCTTGCCGTTTTGGTCGATGGATCACTTAGGGTTGTATAGTAAAGTGGAGTGCCATCAGAACCTATGTCCTTAAGCGCTATCTGTCCGCCATTGGCCGATTTTTCAGATTTTTTAAATCCTTTATTGGATTGAAGAAGTTGGTTTATTTTCAAGGTCTTGGCCTGGTGCTCATCTTCCATGTTGGAAATTAGCTTGGCCATTTTTCCTTGGTTGTAGGTGGCCTTGATCTGTTCCTTTGCTTTTCTGGATTGCCCCATTACAATAGAAACACCTAGAAGGGAAAATATAAGGGGAAGAAGAATTCCTGTCGCCCGAATAGGTTTTTTGTAGTCCATGGTGAAGTTTAGGTAAGATTTGGACTACGAATATATTATTGACAGTCAACAGCATCGACAAAAATCACAGTTTTTTCGATGAAATGCACACTCCTTTTCGTAAAGGTGTTGTGAAAATTCACTTTTGCGTTGTGTAGTATTTTTCTTAGCGTTGTTATAAGTTTTCCTCCAGTACCACGTATACTGGAAAATGGTCACTGTACCCTCCTAGGTATTTCTCCCCTGCATAGGTCCTAAATGGGTTTCCCTTGTACTTCCCTTTCCACTCCTTAAGAAACTTTGGAGCAAATACTTCAGCCTTTACAAAACTATGGGTACCTACTCCATAGTCTAAAAAAGTGTGCGAAAGTATCACCTGGTCAAAGAGACTCCATTCCCCTCGGTAGTTGGCGCTTCCGGAAAAGGGGGACAACAGCTTTTTCATCGGATTGATAAATCTCCCTGTTTCCATCAAGGTCTGAATACTCTCAGAATTGGGATCGTCATTAAAATCCCCCATGATGATACAATTGGGGTTGTCTTCACCCAGTACTTCAATTTTATTCAGAATGGTCTTCGCCGCCTTTATGCGTTTGTAGCTGGTTTCAACATCTCCTGTCCTGCGCGAAGGCCAATGGTTTACAAAAACATGGACTTCTTCGGCATGCAATCTTCCATGCACATATAAAATGTCACGGGTAAAGTCGCGCTCCCCATTGGTATTGTCAACCAACAAGGGGATGGTCTCTGCATTCAGCACCGTAAAATGTTTGCTGTGATAGATCAGTGCCGTGTCTATGCCTCGTTCATCCGGGGAATCAAAGTGTACAAAATCATAGTCCACTCCTTTCAGCTCCTTGGTGTTGAGCAGCGTTTGGATGACCTGTTTGTTCTCCACTTCGGCAATGCCCAACAGCACTGGAGGAACATCGCTATCCCCCATACCTATTTCTGATATGGCCCGGGCTATTTTATGCGCTTTGTTGCTGTACTTGGATTCGTTCCATTCCCTATTCCCGTCCGGAGTGAAATCATCATCCAGCGAATGGAGGTCATTCTTGGTATCAAAAAAATTCTCAAGATTGTAAAAGGCTATACTATATCGGTTCTTATGGTGATACAATGCGTCTTGTTTTTCTAATGATGGATCATTCTAATAAAACCCAAAGTACAAAACCGCTTCCAAAACATTGATTAGATTTGCACTTTAATTGATTGCATGCTAGAAAAGAAAACCATAGACTACGAAAAAGCGGTACTCATTGGGGTCATCAACCAAAGTCAGGATGAGACCAAAGTGAACGAATATCTGGACGAATTGGAGTTTTTGACCTACACCGCTGGGGGTGAGGTGGAAAAACGATTCATCCAACGGGTTGAGGTGCCCAATCCCAAGACCTACATTGGAAGTGGGAAAATGGAGGAGGTGCAGCACTATGTAAAGGAACATGAAATAGGTTCCGTCATCTTTGATGATGAGCTTACCCCAGCCCAGCAGAACAATATTGAGAAAATACTCAAATGTAAAATACTGGATCGTACAGGTTTGATCTTGGACATTTTTGCACAACGCGCAAAGACCAGCTATGCCCGTACCCAAGTGGAACTGGCCCAATACGAATATCTTCTCCCCCGACTGACAGGTCTTTGGACACACTTGGAGCGACAACGTGGGGGTATTGGTATGCGTGGACCCGGTGAGACCGAGATCGAAACGGATAGACGTATTGTTCGTGACCGCATAGCACTCCTGAAGAAGAAGCTCACCAAAATTGACCGCCAAATGGAGACCCAACGTGGTAACCGCGGGGCATTGGTCCGGGTGGCTTTGGTAGGATACACCAACGTGGGTAAATCTACCTTGATGAACGTGATCAGCAAAAGCGATGTCTTTGCGGAAAACAAGCTCTTTGCAACGCTGGACACCACGGTACGAAAAGTAGTCATTGGCAATCTCCCTTTTCTGTTGAGTGATACAGTAGGGTTTATCCGAAAGCTCCCTACCCAATTGGTGGAAAGTTTCAAGAGTACCTTGGATGAGGTTCGTGAGGCCGATCTATTGTTGCATGTGGTAGATATATCTCACCCCAACTTCGAGGAACATATCGCATCCGTGAACCAAATCCTGGATGAAATCAAAAGTTCCGACAAAAAGACCATTATGGTCTTCAATAAAATTGATCAATACCTTCCTGAAACCATTGATGAGGATGATCTGGTCACTGAGCGTACCTCGGCCCATTTTACTTTGGAGGAATGGAAGAACACTTGGTTCAACAAGATTGGGGACAGGGCCCTGTTCATTTCCGCTTTGAACAAGGAAAATCTGGATGAATTTCGAAAACGTGTCTATGATGAAGTAAGGGATATTCATGTAACCCGTTTTCCCTACAACAACTTTTTATATCCAGAGCACTTGGATGAATACTGATTCCTGATGGAGATAATGTGTTCTGATTCCTCGACAAACCGCTACTTCTACTTCATTCCACCACATATTTTAGGCAGTTCACAACAAAAGTTTAAAGGATAACCACATAAAAACTACTTTCATCCTGTTTTTAAGTCATTAGTGTCGACCCTTGATCTTCACATGATCTTAACCTACTTAGACATGGTCTTAAAAACGGAAAAAATCATATTAGACCCCACAAAAAAGGCCCTCGTAATGAGGGCTTTTTTATGTTTTATATGTACCTGATTTCCTCTAGAACTTATAGCTCAATCCTAAAGTCCAGTAGGTTTGCAATTTATTATCAATGGTGTCAAAAGTGGCGTTGGGGTCCGGCGTAGGGGCATTGTTGACCACATAATTCAAAGTTTCCTGTTTGTTGTTCCTCAAACCAAAATCAAACCCAACCCCGATCATCTTCCACAAGGTATAACCAAAAGAGTTGGTCCAGGTCCAGTTGCTCAAATCGCTGCTCTCATAACTCTGGAAAAGGGACAGGTTACTCTTAAAGTTTACCGCTCCGATTTTCTTGGTATAATCGGCCACGATCTTGGCTCCCAAGGAGGATTCAAAAATGGTATCCTCACTACTGAACACAAAGTTGTAG
>JAUICT010000002.1 GCA_030429325.1 Bacteroidia bacterium | reverse complement strand
TGTAGTGCCCGGTTGGGCCGTTGGAGGCGGACATAGTCTACATGTGGTCTGCGATATGACCCTTGCCAGTAAGGAACATGCCATTTTTAAACAAACCGATGCTGATGTGACCAGTTTTGATGGTGGTTATGGGTCGGCATATTTGGCTAAAATGGTTGGACAAAAGAAAGCCCGGGAGATTTTCTTCTTGGGTCGAAACTATTCGGCACAGGAAGCCTATGAAATGGGTATGGTAAACGCCGTTGTACCCCATGAAGAACTTGAAGCTACTGCTTATGAATGGGCTCAGGAAGTTTTGGCCAAGTCGCCCACTTCAATCAAGATGCTCAAGTTTGCCATGAACCTTACCGATGATGGCATGGTAGGTCAGCAGGTATTTGCCGGCGAAGCCACCCGATTGGCTTATATGACCGAGGAAGCCAAAGAAGGTAGAAATGCGTTTTTGGAAAAACGCAAACCTAACTTTGGAAAGAATAACTGGATTCCTTGATCGATTGCTTCCCTAAAACAAACACTATTAGCATACCCCAATAAACAACAGACAATATGTAGTGTTCCACGGGGTGGCCAACAAATAGCTGTAAAAAATAATCCAAAAAGAAAAAGACTATAAAGAATCCTCCACTGCTAAACAGAAGGTGGGTTACCGCACCAAGATTTCTGTACTCATGGGTGTCTGTTGAAACCAAAAGGCCAGCTTCAGAACTTTCAGAGTTTGTATTCTTAATGGTGATTTTTTGATTCCAATCAAACAACTTCTTTATCCAAATGGACAGGGAATACCATCCTCCTTTGGCATAAACCTGCATGGGCACGGATTCTTTTGTGACAAAAGCAATCAATATAATGACAATATCATCAAAGAAATGCCCAAATCGTTGCATGGTCACCGTGAACAACACCAAGTGAAAAAACACAATCAGATAGACTGCGGTATTCCTAAATCGGTTAGTAAACAAGAATATCCCAATCACCACTTCCAAAAACATGGAAAACCATGACAGTGCTTGGGCAAAGACCAGATTTTCCGTTTTATTGAAAATCAACAGATACGGTTTGTTCTCCATAAGAATGCCCATCCAGTTGTGCATATAAAGTCCATTCCACCAATCAACATGAAAAAGCTTGTTGACGGCCGCACCTATATACACAATTCCCAATTGAATGAAAATAAGACGGGGAATGTCCCCTTTTTTATAGATGGATGACATTAAAAAGACACATGCGCAAATAAAAATGTGGTTCCTGAAAATGCTTTTGGAGGCCAATAAAATGAGTATAATGGCAATCCCTAAAATAAAACACATCAATCGTGGCCTGTAATTAATGAGCAAGAACCCCGCAGGTATGGCAAAGGCAATTCGCATTGTGGTTTTATACGTGCCCGGGAAGTCTTGGAACATGTCCAAAAACGACAAATGTGGAATATACGGGTCACCGATTTTCCAAATAAACCCATTAAGTATTAGAATAACCAAAAGCAGTTTGCACATGACCAAAATGTTCCAACGCATTTCAGTAGTGTCACTGCGCCACGGATAATATTTTGGAAGCCAAGGGTAGTTTTGTTCTATTGAGGATAGTACCATGTTTTTGAAGGATGTCCGTTAGTTGAATATGTTATGCTCACTTTGGCATTGTCTGTTTTGCCATATGTTTTTTCATACTGTTCCACGATAGAGAAAATATTATCTATAGCCCTGGGCTCAATGGCATCTGGACTATATCTATATCTTTTTTCGATTTCCTCCAAGGATAGCGAATCACCATCCATGACAACATTTATTTTATAAACGGTCTGTTCATCAAAAGGGGCCCAGCAGAAAAAACGTTCGGGAATGAACCTTGAATAAACAATAAGAACAACTTGGGAAGCTATGAACAACCAGGCTAAGACTAATCCTATTCTCATATGTACGTATTATAAATCCTTGTATAAACCAAAAAGAGCCTTGCCACTTGGGTCAAGACTCTTTTACGAGAACACTATATGAAAATGAAAAAATTTACTTTCGAATCAATTACATGGTAAAACTACCATCTGTGTCCCTGTAAAAGAAATTATTGTTGTGAATATATCCTTTATTGTGGTTTATTTCAACTTCGGTATGATTTAATCGACATTCTGAACAGATTTTACGATGGTTGACAATACTCCATTCACGTCAAATTCCGGCTCCTCTGCCAAACCAGTACGCACAACGACCAAATCCTTGGATGGTATCACAAACACGTATTGCCCCTGATAGCCATTGCACGAGAATAGGTCTTTGGGAACATCTGGATACTTACCCTCTGCGTTGAGCCAAAAGTGCGCCCCATAGGTTCCGTTAGAGTGTAGGGTAGGGGTAGTGATATAGTCTACCCACTCTGGGGCAAAGATTTGTTCCCCATTCCATTTTCCCCTGTCCAGATACAACTGTCCAAAACGGGCCCAATCACGTGTGCTGGCCCAAGCATAGGAGGACCCCACATAATTCCCTGCAATATCTGCCTCCAAAACCATGGAATGCATGCCGATCTTATCAATTAAACTGGAATAAGGGAAATCCAAATATTCCTGATGGCTCCTGAACTGTTGTCTGAGTATCCCGGAAAGTAGATTGGTGGTTCCTGAAGAATAGTTCCAAATCTCGGTAGGTTGGGCAATGGCAGGCTTTTCTTTCTGCAGCTGGGTCATGTCAGAATCCAAAAACAACATTTTCGTTACGTCGGAAATGGAACTGTAATCTTCATCCCATTCCAAACCGCTTTGCATGCGCAGCAAATGATCTAGGGTGATATTCTTTCGTTCATCGGCTTTCCATTCTGCGATGGGAGCTGGCCAATCCATTTCCAACTTGCCCTGGTGCTCCAAAACCCCAAAACAGGTGGCTAAAACACTCTTGGTCATGGACCACCCCAAAATAGGCGTGTCCTTGGTAAATCCCTCTATATATTTTTCGGTGAGCAAGTGCCCTTTGTAGAGCACCAAAAGAGTGCGTGTTTTCTGTACATCTGGATTGCCAAAGGCCATGGCCACTGCCTTGTTGAGCTGACCCATATCCACTTCCTCAAAAATGGAATCCAAAGGTTCTGCCTGTCCGTAGGGATATGGAATGGTATCCACAGTTTTGTTTCGATTTGGGCGAATGGTCAACTTGTCAGGATCATAGCTATCATTGATCAGTACGGTTCCCAATCCATCACGATACACAGCTGTACGCTCCATCAACCCATAAACTTTAGAAGAAGCTGATTCTGTTGTTTCATCCACTTGGGTTTCCGCCAACTCTATCAAGGGCACATTGTTGTCATACATATTCATGGATGCGGCCGAACGCTCTGCCACAAAGACCCCAGAGGCCATATTTTTTGCCGCATACCCCGAGATGATGTTCAATTTGGGATAATTCAAATAGATGACCACCCCCAAAATAATGATCAGGAGCAGCAAAACACGTTTAAGTAATTTCATGGTATTGGATGTATTTGTAACTTTCTGTTTCTAAATATAAACATTTACCACATGTCCAACATAGGATTGATCATTGAAGAACGCAGCAGGGATATAGGCGATTTTTTGGTGGGAAGACTCATCCCATTCCGAAAAAAGCGAATGATAGGCCCTTTCATTTTCATCGACCATATGGGACCTACCCAACTGGGGCCACAAAAATATATGGATGTAGACCAACATCCGCACATTGGCCTATCTACACTGACGTTTATGCTCGAAGGGGAAATCATCCATAAAGATGGAATGGGAACGCATCAGCGCATACGGCCAGGCTCCGTAAACTGGATGACCGCAGGGAAGGGAGTGAGCCACACGGAACGAACCCCCGAGGATATGCGCCAGGGAAATGTCTTCACGGCACATGGGTATCAAATTTGGGTGGCCCTGCCCAAAGAATTGGAAGGCATGGAACCCCAATTCCATCATATTGAAGGGAAAGACCTTCCCAAATGGAAGGATGAAAGTGCAGAATTCACCTTGGTGGCAGGAGAGGGCTACGGAAAGAAATCGCCGGTTCCAGTACATTCCCCATTGTTTATGATTGAAGTGAAGAACGCTGAAGCTTATTCACTCAACGTAAACGGAAAACTTAAAGGTGAAATTGGAATTTGCATTGTGGAAGGCAGCATCGAAGCCTGCGGGGAAGTAGTTGGGAAGGGAAACATATTGGTTTCGAAAGTAGAGGACACCTGCAACATCAAGCTCGGTCCAAATACACACCTTCTATTGTTCGGGGGAGAACCTTTTCCAGAGGAGCGTCATATTTTTTGGAATTTTGTCTCGTCAAGCAAGGAAACCATAGAACAGGCCAAGGAAGCATGGAGAAACAAAACCTTTCCCATGATGGCGGATGACGACACTTATGTGCCATTGCCCAGTTGATGGTAAGGAATGCATATCTTTAAGAAGTTAATATGGGTCCATTGAGAAAACTACTCTTCATACTTGTTCTTGGAGTTTCGTGTACCCAAAAGGAAAAAGCGGAACCTAAACAGTTTGAGTGGTATGGTCATGAAGTAACCGCTTCGGCCTATAATTCGGTTTTCTGGCAGACAGACAGTATTTCCCCTTCGGTAGCCGCATGGGGAGACACCCTAAAGCCTGGCATGAAATGTATTGCCGTTTCACGTGATTTAATCAAAATGGGGCTGACACACAATACGATGGTGAAAATAGACACCTTTCCAGACACCTTTTATGTAAAGGATAAGATGCATTGGCGATGGAGAAACCGAATTGACATCTATATGGGCAAGGATGTGAAAAAAGCTCGGGAATGGGGAAAAAAGCGGCTGCAAATTTGTTATGCTCTCCCTTTGGACACTATTTTTACGCAAAATACCCTTCAATGAAAAAAATACTGTTACTCTCCTTATTGGCAATCTCAGCATGGTCTTGTTCCGTAAAAAGACAAATTGTGGATATCCCCATCCTTTTCAACGAACAACGTATAGAACTTACCAAGGAATACATGGCCCAACGTTACAATTTGAAACAAGAAACTACAGACATCGTCCCTAAAATGGTGGTTTTGCATTGGACAGTCATCCCAACCTTGGAAGGATCATTCAGGGCATTCAACAACCCAACGTTGCCCAACTGGCGCCCTGCTCTGGAAAATGTAAGTGGATTGAATGTTTCTTCCCACTTTTTGGTGGACAGGGACGGTACCATTTACCGGTTGATGCCAGAGACTACTATGGCGCGCCACGTAATTGGGTTGAACCATTGTGCCATTGGCATTGAGAACGTTGGGGGCGGAAAAGACCTACCATTGACCAAGGCACAACTTAAGTCCAACATTTATTTGGTGGAATATTTGGCATCTAAATACGATATTGAGTACGTAATCGGCCATCAAGAATATACACAGTTTGAAGGTCATCCCCTTTGGTTGGAAGTGGATGATGGCTACCGTACCACAAAGACAGACCCTGGAATGGACTTCATGGAAAAAGTTCGAAAAGCTACAAAAAAATATAACTTTAAGCCTGTACCCACAAAATAAGATGATGCTAAAAAAACTCTTGCCCCTTGTATTGGTATTGACCAGCTTCTCCATTTATGGACAAGAAGCAATTACTTCGCAATTGTATGAAACCTATGAGAAGTACAAGGAGCCTTCTTTGGACAAAAGACGGGTGAAGCATGCCGATATCCAACCCTTGATTCAGCAATTTGATGCAAACCCTAAGTTCAAGGTCCAAAAAGTGGGCGAATCCATTGAGGGCAGAAACCTGAACCTGATCAGTATTGGTACGGGTAAAATCAATGTGTTCTTGTGGTCGCAAATGCATGGCAATGAGCCAACGGCTACTTTAGCTATTTTTGACATCCTTCATTTTTTGGACTCCCAAGACTTCAAAAAGGAAAAACAAGAAATATTATCCCAATTGTCCCTACATTTTTTACCGATGCTCAATCCAGATGGGGCAGAGGTCTACCAACGAAGAAACACCTTGGGGATAGACATCAATAGGGATGCACTTCGCTTACAATCGCCGGAAGGAAGGGCCTTAAAACGCATACGGGACAGTCTAAATGCTGATTTCGGTTTCAATTTGCATGATCAAAGTACCTACTACAATGCTGAGTTGACGGACAAGCCTGCAACCATATCGTATTTGGCCACAGCCTATAATTATGAAAAGGACATCAATGAGATCAGGGCCAATGCCATGAAGATCATTGTGTACATGAATAAGATTATCCAGAAGTATGCCCCGGGCCAGGTCGGTCGATATAGCGATGACTTTGAACCCCGTGCTTTTGGGGATAATATAGCAAAATGGGGAACCAGTTTAATTTTGATAGAATCAGGTGGCTATGCCAACGATGTGGAAAAACAGGAAATCAGAAAGTTGAACTATGTGTCCATTCTCTCTGCGTTGTATACCATCGCCAAGGACAGTTATAAAAATATCCCGATTGAGGACTACGAAAAAATACCGCACAACGACCGTAAGCTATTCGACCTAAAAATTGCCAATGTAACCTACAATCTGTTGGGTAAGGATTATATTTTGGACTTGGGAATTTACCGCAACGAAGTAGACCTTAATGACCACAATCATTTTTATTATCGAAGCTCCGTAGGGGACCAAGGGGACCTGTCTACTTTTTTTGGATATGAAACCTTTGATGCTTCGGGATATACTGTTGTCCCTCCAAGAATGGTTTCTGCTACAGGTGAGGGGAATGCCCAACAACTCTTGAAAGAAGGTGTGGCCTATTTAAAAACTGCGCTGCCAAAGCTAGATCCAGCTGTGAACACCCCTATTCATCTTGTAGGGGAAGATTTCAAATTGAAACCTTTTCGTTTACAGCCTGGTGTAAACCCTACTTTCTTTTTAAAGAAAGGAGATAAAATCACCCATGCCGTCATCAATGGATTTCTGCTGGATTTATCCAAACCCATTGAAGAACAAAACTTTGGGAATGCGTTGATTTACCGCTAGTAGCCATAATTAAAACTAGCATTTGACCCATTGAGCAATAACAATACTAGCATAAAAAGTAGAGTACATACTATTGAAATAAACAAGGAGAGCACCAATCTTTTGTATCCAACGGACAAAGGCCCTAATGCACTATTTTCTATTATTTCCTTTATTACATCCATGATATTTTTTTTGAGTTAGATGTTAGTTTTTGGGATGTAATTTAGTTGCTGTTTCTACCTAATAAACAATTAGTTGGTACCAAAACCCTACTCTGAGCTTTGTATTACCCCTTAAAGTTTCGGTATCTTTTCCGAAAAGTTTCAGTATCTTTTCAAAATCTTAAAATCAAGAAACCATCATTACATTATGAAACTAACTTTTTTTGGCCTTTTGTTGGCATGTATCTCGTTAGTGGGCTGTGCCCAACAAAACACAATCGAATTATTCAATGGGGAAAATCTGGACGGCTGGACCGTTCATGGAGATGAGAAATGGTATGTGGAAGACGGTCTGCTTATTTGTGAAAGTGGACCAAAAGCCGGATATGGATATCTGTCTACCAATGATTTTTATGATGATTTTGAGTTGACTTTGGAATTCAAACAAGAAGCCAATGGCAATAGTGGTGTATTTATCCGTTCTACTGTTGATGGCACCAAAGTAAGTGGCTGGCAAGTGGAAGTGGCCCCTCCAGGTAAGGATACCGGAGGAATCTATGAATCCTATGGTCGTGGCTGGTTGATCAAACCAGACCCAGAGAAAGACAAAAACCTTAAAATGGGGGAGTGGAACACCATGAAAATCCGCGCAGAAGGAGCTAAAATCACCTCATGGTTGAATGGCGTTGAAATGGTTACACTGACCGATGAAAAGATTGGAGAAGGAAAAGGTTCCATAGCACTTCAGATTCATGATGGTGGCGGCATTAAAGTAAATTGGCGCAACATTAAGATTGCACCCTTAAAATCATAAGCACAAAAAAGCCGGAATTAATTCCGGCTTTTTTTTATGTTCGATCAATACATAATTATTTCTTCAGTGGAGTGACCACAAAGCTTCTGTATTCAATTGGGCCATGGTCACCCTGGATCATAAATGGGCCCGGTTCTCCTTCCTTACTATCCAAGGCTCCACCAGTAATCCCGGGAATTGTGGCATCGGTAATCACAGGTTTCCCATTAAGTACCACAGAAACCCTACGTCCAATCAGAGTAATGTCGTAAGTCTGCCATTCCCCGGCAGCTTTGGCTGCATTTTCTGTAGGCTCCAAGAATCCATAAACACCACCAATGTAGATATCCAAAGGTTCCAATCCTTCATCATCCTCAATTTGTACCTCATACCTTCCACGAAGGTAAATGCCACTGTTACTTCCTTTTGGATAACGGAACTCGACGTGTAGTTTAAAATCCTGGAACTTTTCATCAGTAATCAAATTGGCTCCCGACTCCGGGCTGGTGAGAATGCCATCTTTGACCACCCACTGGTTTGGGTCACGGTCGGTATGCCATCCCGCAAGGTCTTTTCCATTGAACACTTCAATGGGTTTATCCCATTTTGGATTTTCGGTGTACGCCAATTTAGGGGCTCTAACACCTGTCCAATGGTTCACGGACCCATCAGTATAGATCATGGTACCCTTTAGCTTACCATCTACCAATGCCCCATGAAAGACCATATCGGTTCCCTCTGGCTCCCATTGACGGGGAATGCTAAAAGAAAATTGATTGTCACCAAAAGTTTTTACCTCTGCAATAGGTCTGGCACTGCCAAAAGCAAAAACAAAGCGACCTATAAGCGTTGCGTGTCCGGAATGTTTTATCTCCAACCAAGAAGGAACCGTCTTTCCCTCAAATTCCATTTCCAAATCCCATCGACCTTCCAATGGAATCTTATTCTGGGCATTCATCGCAAAGACAGCCCCAAGGAATAGGGCACAACAAAAAGTGTACAAGGTTTTTTTCTTGAAAGTCATAGTTTATTTATTAATTATGACGCCCAAGATAGGGATTATTCAAAAGTCCCACTACTCGCAACCACCAGTAAATCCATTGGCACTGAATTTGGTCTGAACGGCACCTTTGCTGTTGCCATCGGTCAACTGAATGACCAAGTTACTTTCGCCACTACCATCACGTTTTGGGGTACAATACTCAAAAAGATAGAAACTGTTGGCTTGTTCTGCCACTCGTTGGGAAATCTGGTTGAAGGTGTTTTCCAATTCCTCTTTATTGGAAGCAAACACACTGGCGGTCTTCCCGATTTTGGTCAACACCTCGGTATCTATCTCCGCACCGAGTCCGATGGAGAAGTAAGAAATGTTTCTATTGGCATTCTCTACAGATTTTAGGGCATCAGCCTCTTTATATCGGGAAGCTTGGTCCGTTCCATCCGTAAACAATACGATTGAAGCAGCTCCAATGATTTCACTATTGTTATTCTCTTTGAGCAAATCTTCCGCCTTTTTGGTAGACTTGATCACTGCACCGTACAAATCCGTTGAAGGGTCATTGCTTATGTCTGAAGTAATGCCATTGATGGCAGCGGTCAATTCATCTGCGGATGAGGTCAAAGGATTCAATGCATGGAGCTCATCTTCTCCATCAAACCAATAAATGGCCATTTTAAATGAGCCTGTTTCATCTTCACCTGTGGGCATTACATTATTGATGAAGCTGATGGAAGCAGATTTTAACTCCTCTAAACTGCCTTCCAATACACTATTGCTCAAATCCAACACCAATAACGTATTGTTGTTGAATACTTGGGAGTTTGGAGAAATTCGCGCCTGCGACTCCGAGGAGGATATAATATTGAAACAATCATCGTTTCTACCTTGCTCATAAATGGTGAACTGGTCGGCTGTTAATCCAGAAATAGGATTTCCCATATCATCTGAAACCTTAAAGAGAATGGATACTTTTCCCGGTAAGGTGGTAAACTGGTCCTGTATGGAAAGTAACAACTCATTATCACTAAAGCCTAGACAGTCATCCGGCTCCTTGCCCTGACCCAATTCACCATCATTGATGTTGAAGTTTACATCATCATCAGCATTGCCACAAGAGAAAAATACAAGAACTAAGGAGGTTAGGAAAAAATAACGAAGTACGTTTTTCATTTTCATAAAAATTAAGGTTCAACATGCAGAACGTTCAATTGGTACAAAAATTATTTTCGAAATGCACAATAGATTTAAAGAAAAGTTAAAAAAACGTCTCTCTTGTTAAAAAAGAAGCGTTGGATTCATTTTTTGGTAACTTCAACAGCATACAAACTATATTCATTCAAATCAAAAAACTATGCCAACGTATCAAATCAATGTCAACGGCGCATCCAAAACAGTAGATGTGGCCGAAGACACCCCTGTTTTATGGGTGCTACGTGATCACCTTGATCTTGTGGGCACCAAGTACGGATGTGGAATTGGCCAATGTGGCGCATGCACCATCCATGTTGATGGCACTGCCATGAGAAGCTGTTCCCTTACCCTTGCCCAGATTGATGGGAAATCCATTACCACCATCGAAGGGCTATCAGAGGATGGCACACATCCTGTTCAAGAAGCTTGGAAAGAAGTGGATGTGCCCCAATGCGGGTATTGTCAAGCGGGACAGATCATGACCGCTTCCGCTTTTTTGGCGAAAAACCCCAATCCGTCCGAAGAGGACATTGAGAACGCCATGAACAGCAATATCTGCCGATGCGCTACCTATACCAGAATTCGCAAAGCGGTGCAGATCGCAGCGGAGAATATGGATTGATACCAGCTTTTCACCTAAAAACAGAATCATGTCAACTAACAATACATTCAACACTTTAAATAGAAGGGCCTTTTTGCGCAACTCTTCCTTGGCCGGAGGAGGTCTGCTCATTGGCTTCAACCTTTTCCAGGCGTGCAAACCTAAGGTCATTGCCGAACCCGCCATAGATTTGGCCAGTTTGGACTACAACGACTTTAATGCCTTTATCAAAATTGCAGACAATGGTGCGGTCACCATATTTTCCCCCAATCCCGAAGTAGGGCAGGGGGTAAAGACTTCCATGCCCATGATCATTGCCGAGGAACTCGATGTGGCTTGGGACAATGTGTATGTGGAACAAGGTATTCTGGATACCAATAATTATACCCGACAGGTGGCTGGGGGTAGCCAATCCATCCGATTTGGATGGGATGCCCTACGCCAGACCGGGGCTGCGGCCAAACAGATGTTGGTCAGTGCAGCAGCGGCACGCTGGGGCGTGGACCCATCGGAATGTACCGTGAGCGAAGGGGTCATTACCAATGCAGCAGGAGAAACCCTGGGCTATGGCGATGTCGTTAAAGATGCCGCACAGCTTGAAGTCCCTGAGAATGTTCCCTTGAAAAAAACTTCGGAATATAAGATTATGGGGAAAGACACCCCAAATGTGGATATTGATAAAATCATCACTGGAAAATCTCTTTATGGGATGGATTACAAAACTGAGGGCATGGTCTATGCCTCAGTACTGCGTCCACCTGCTTTTGGACAAAAATTGGTTTCCTATGATGATTCCGCCGCAAGGGCCATGCCCGGCGTGGTGGACATCTTCACCATAGGTGAAAAACTACGAGGACTTGCAGAAGCAGTCCCAAGAATTACAGGCATTATAAGTGACAGTGATAAAATAGTAGTGCTCGCCAACTCTACATGGGAGGCCATGAAAGCCAAAAAAACCATCAAGGCCGAATGGGAAGAGGTAACCAAAGCTGAAAGCACCGAGGAACATGACAAAATATTGACCAACCTTTTGGATGGAAACAAGTTTGAGACCTTACGTTCGGACGGCAACGTAAAAAAAGCCTTGGCAGAAGCGGACCAAGTGCTGGAACGCACCTATGAATCCCCTTTCTTGCCGCACAGCTGTATGGAACCCATGAATTTCTTCGCAAATGTAACCGAAGAGAAAGTGCACCTAGTGGGCCCTATACAAACTCCAGAAGGCACTGCTGGTTTTGTGGCACAATTGTTAGGCCGCGAAGCCGATGATATCCATTTGGAAATGACCCGTATTGGTGGTGGTTTTGGTCGAAGACTCTATGGTAACTTTGCCATTGAAGCTGCTGAAATTGCCGATAAAGCCAAGAAACCTGTAAAGTTGGTTTTCTCCAGAGAGGAAGATATGGAAGATGGAATCTACAGAATGTCCATCAAATACCGTATTAAAGCAGGAGTGAAAGATGGAAAAGTAACGGCCTACCACTTAAAAGAGGCTGCCGTGAACTCCAACATGTACGGACTAGTGCCCAATTTCTTCCCAGCTGGTGCCATAGAAAATTACCAAGTGGATGTTGCCAAATATGACAGTAACATCACCACAGGCGCATGGCGTGCCCCATATACCAACTTTTTGGCCTATGCCGAACAAAGTTTCTTCGATGAGCTGGCTGAACTGATGGAAGTGGATAAAATACAATTGCGATTGGATTTGTTGGATAACGTAAAACCTGAGGAGGATGAACGTATCCAGTATTCCCCAGAACGCATGAAAGAAGTCATCAAAGTAGCGGTTGAAAAATCAGGTTGGGGCAAAAAGCCAGAACACGTTCACCAAGGCTTTGTGAACTATTACTGCCATAACACCCATGTAGCCGAAGTGGCCGATGTAGAGATTGAAAATGGGGAGCCCGTGCTCAAGAAAATCACCTGTGTGGTGGACTGCGGTATTGTGGTAAATCCCTTGGGAGCCAAAAACTTGGTGGAAGGCGGTGTATTGGACGGTGTAGGACATTCCATGTTCGGGGAATTGGCATTTAAGGACGGGAAGCCCACCGCCAATAATTTCGACAGATATCAATTGCTCCGGATTAAGGACGCCCCAGTTGTGGAAACCCATTTTATAGACAATGGGCTTTCACCTACCGGTTTGGGCGAACCCACACTGCCACCAGCTGGAGGTGCTGTGGCCAATGCATTTAAATCCGCCACAGGAAATAGACTTTATAAACAACCATTTACCAAAACACCAGAACTTTTAAAAGTACCAGAAAAAGAAATTATAGGTTGATTATATGACGATACTTTTGTTTGGAATCACGAAGGACATTGTGGGCAGTCCCACTTTGTCTGTTCCCACATCCAGTGTAACCGGTAAACAAATACCAAAAACCGTAAGGGAATTGAAACAATTTTTGGGAAACAACTACCCAGAACTCAACAAATTGTCCTCCTTGGCCGTGGCCGTAAACCACAACTATGCCGATGATGACGATGCCATCAATTCCTACGATGAGATTGCGCTTATCCCCCCCGTCAGTGGGGGATAATCCGCATAAAATCGGTATCTTTCCATTACAAAGCAGTTATTTAGATTTATGTTGATAGACAATCACGGAAGACAAATTAATTATCTACGATTGGCGGTAACCGACAGATGCAACCTACGTTGCAACTATTGTATGCCCTCCGAAGGGATAGACTTTGTCCAAAATGATAGATTGCTCTCCATCCCGGAACTTAAAAAAGTCAGCGAGATTTTGGTTTCCCAGGGTATTGATAAAATCCGTATCACGGGAGGTGAACCCTTTGTGCGTAAAGACTTAATGGTGTTGCTACGCCATTTGGCACAGCTGGAAGGGCTGAATGACATTTCGGTCACGACCAACGCCACATTGATCGGCCCACATATTGATGAACTCAAACAATTGGGGGTGACCAATATCAATGTGAGTTTGGATTCCATCAACCGGGAAACGTTTGAGCGCATTACCCGCAGAAAACAGTTTGATACCGTCCATGACAACTTAATCCGGTTGATTACCGAAGGTTTTAATGTACGCATCAATTTCATTGTTTTGGAAGGGCAGAATGAGCAGGACATCATCCCTATTTTGGATGTGATGAAACACCATAAGGTTTCCGTCCGATTTTTGGAAGAAATGCCATTCAATGGAGGAAGCAAAAACTTCAACACCATCAAATGGAACTATAAGGCCATACTGGAACACATTGCAGGCACTTTCCCCAATTACCAAAAACTGGAATCGCCCAAAGAGTCCACATCCATTAATTATAAGATTGATGGCCATGTAGGCACTTTCGGCATTATCCCATCTTTCAGCAGAACGTTCTGCGGTAGTTGTAACCGTTTGCGGATTACGGCCACCGGGGATATCATCACCTGCTTGTATGGAAAACCCAAAGCCAATCTCCGGGATATGATTCGTGGCGAATCATCAGAAGAAAAGGTAAAGGAAACCATTTTAAAAACCATTGGTTCGAGGGCCAAAACCGGATTTGAAGCACAAAACGAGCATTCCAATACCGTTTTTGACAATTCAATGACCTCTATCGGTGGGTAAATCACCAAATCTTGATCTGATTACAGCAGCGAAATGGAAAAAACAACACCCAAATTGTACGGATTGGTCCTCGCGGGAGGAAAAAGCACCCGAATGGGGTCGGATAAGGGGTTGATTACCTATCATGACGTTCCCCAGCAGGAATATCTCTACCAGTTATTGGAACAGCTATGCAATACTGTTTTCTTAAGCATGCGCGAAGAACAGGAAGCAACAGTTGCCAAAGCATATAAGACCATTGTGGACAGAAATGAATATCGCGGTCCTTTTAATGGTATTCTTAGTGCGCATGCTTTGCATTCAGATGTTGCTTGGTTAGTGTTGGCCTGTGACCTTCCTCTTTTGGATTTGGAAAGCATAAAACAATTGGTGGAACAAAGGGACCCGAATGTATCGGCCACTTCCTTTGCGACCAACCAAACGAAGCTGCCCGAACCTTTGATTACCATTTGGGAACCCAAAGGGCTTCAAAAGGCAATAACCCACTTGGAAACATCGGAAAGTTCCTGTCCCCGAAAATTCCTGCTCAATACAGACACTAAATTGGTCTTCCCTGAGCATGATGAGGTCTTGTACAATGCCAATTCACTATCGGAATACGAGTTTGCGAAATCAAAAATCGCGCTGAACCATGGAGAGTAGGTATATCAGACAGACCCAATTAAAGGATTTTGGTCCTGAAGGGCAGCAGAAGCTCGCTGGTGCTAAAGTCTTGGTCGTGGGTTTGGGGGGGCTGGGCCTTCCCGCATTGCAGTACCTCAATGCTATGGGTGTGGGCACTTTAGGCCTTATGGATCAAGACACCGTTGAATTGCACAACCTGCAACGACAAACCCTTTATGCCGAAAATGACTTGGGAAGGTCCAAGCTGGAAGTGACCCATAAAAAATTGAGCGCACAAAATTCTAACACACAGTTTATTTTACATGACACCTTTTTGACCAAGGACAATGCGTTGGAGGTCATCAAATCGTATGACTTGGTGGTGGATGCCACAGATAATTTTCCAACACGGTATCTCATCAACGATGCCTGTGTTATCTTGGGAAAACCTTTTGTCTATGGCGCATTACACAGTTTTGAAGGACATGTGAGTGTGTTCAATTACAACAATGGTCCTACCTATCGCTGTTTATATCCCAACATGCCAAGTCCTGAAGAAGTTCCCAATTGCAACGAGAATGGGGTTTTGGGCGTAATTCCTGGAATCATTGGCACCCTTCAGGCCTTGGAGACCGTAAAGATATTGACCGGAATAGGAGAGGTCCTATCAGGAAAGTTATTACTCTTTGATGGACTGACCCAACAGTCCACCAAAATTGGTTTTAAAGCCAAGCCTGAAAATCAAAAAATCAAAAAATTACAAGACCAATATCAACCACTGGATTGTAGCGTAGTGCCTTCAATCCGTGCGGAAGAATTTCAGGTTCTGATAGACTCTCAACAAAGTATAGTTATATTGGATGTGCGTACTCCTGAGGAGTTTAATGATCAACACCTTAATGAATCCATCAATACTCCTTTAGCTCATTTGGAATCGGTGTCGGAACACATTGTTGGGGCGGAAGAAGTATATGTCATATGCCAATCGGGAAAACGCAGTGAGCAAGCCATACAACAACTACAGATTACCTATCCCAATAAAAGGTTTTATAACGTCTTGGGCGGCATGAACAAAATGATGACGCTATGTCCCTAGCTTCTGTAGACTTCATCTTACTAACTCTCGCATTCTTTATAGTTGCAACGCTATACTCAGCGGTTGGTTTTGGGGGAGGTTCAAGTTACTTGGCCATCCTTACCTTGGTCCTGACGAGTTTCTTTGCTATCCGGACAACAGCTTTGCTGTGTAACCTCACCGTGGTTACGGGAAGCTGTTATCTCTACTACAAGAATGGGCATTTGCCTCTAAAAAAATTCATCCCATTTGTGGTCGCCAGTATCCCCATGGCCTTTTTTGGGGCCTCATTCCGGTTGAAGGAGCAGGTTTTCTTTATTTTGTTGGCCTTGGCCTTGATTGTATCAGCCATAGCGCTGATCTACCAAACCCTTTCTTTACGCTCCAACTTCAACGTAAAAGAATACCCAAGCTATGTTTCCTATCTTCTGGGAGCGGGGATTGGGCTTTTGTCTGGTTTGGTAGGCATTGGCGGAGGTATATTCTTGGCACCCATCCTCAACTATATGAAATGGGACAAACCGATTGTCATTGCCTCTTTGGCCAGTTTCTTCATCTTGGTCAATTCCGTTTCAGGCATTGGGGGACTATTTGTCAGTAACTCTTTTGAAATCTTCTGGCCCGAAATATTGGGGTTGCTGTTCGCCGTTCTAATGGGTGGGCAGCTAGGCGTACGGTTGAGCATTGGAAAGTTATCAGCAAAGCGTATTCGATTGTTGACTGGCTTGTTGGTGCTCTTTGTAGGAATTCGGGTACTGCTCAAAAATGGATTGGAAGTAAACTTTTTTTCATGATTGAATTTGATGACGCGCTAAAAAAAGTGCTGGACCATGCACAAGATTATGGGAAAGAAACTGTCCCCTTGGAAGAATCCCAAGGGAGGGTTTTGGCCGAAAATATTATAGCCGACAGGGATTTCCCCCCTTTTGATAGATCTACCAAGGATGGCATTGCCATACAATTTGATGCTATTAAATCCCAAGGGGCAACCTTTGTCGTTTCTGGAATGGCTCAAGCGGGAACTCCCCAAATATCATTGGAGAATAGCAGCAATTGCACAGAAGTCATGACAGGGGCAATCGTACCCAAAAATGCCGACACGGTGATCATGTACGAGCATACTTCCAAGAAGGGTGACGTATTTACAGTTAATAAACCCATTAAAAAAGGGCAAAACATACATTATCAAGCTAGCGACATTCATCAAGGTGAAGTTCTACTTCAACAAGGTATCCCAATCACTTCTGCCGAAATTGGAGTGTTGGCCTCGGTGGGAAAGGCACAAGTTATGGTGAAAAAACTTCCCAAGGTTGCCGTCATTTCAACAGGAAATGAATTGGTAGATGTGGAAGAAGTTCCTCTGCCGTTTCAAATTAGAAAATCCAATTCCCATTCTTTGCGAGCCCTTCTGGAAATGGAACATATTACCGCAAGCACATATCATCTAATGGATAACCCTTCCAGTATTGAAGAAAAACTTAAGGAACTCATGGAAACTTATGATGTATTGCTGCTTAGTGGAGGTGTTTCCATGGGGAAGTACGATTTTCTGCCAAAAACCTTTGAAGTATTGGGCGTGGAAAAAGTTTTCCATAAGGTACTACAACGTCCGGGGAAGCCATTTTGGTTTGGAAAACATATGAAAAACAAAACCATTATGTTCTCGTTCCCTGGAAATCCAGTTTCCACTTTTGTTAACTATCATCTATATTTTAAGCCGTGGCTTTGTAAAACTTTAGACGGGGAACCAAATCATTTTACCGTAACTTTAGAGAAACCCTATACCAATGAAACGGGTTTAACGCTTTTCATTGGGGTTAAAATCGATATACAGGAGGGGTGTTTAATGGCAAAAACCTTATCAACATCCGGGTCAGGAGATTTAGTAGGACTTTCTAAAGTGGATGGTTTTGTTTTGATACCCCCAAAGAAAACCCTTCAAAAAGAGGCAAAAGTCATTTTTATACCCACCCGAAATCTTTGGCAATGACACACGAATTAAAAAACATAGTAAAGCAATATCAAGAAAGGGGGGGAGCGGCGGTTCTTGCCACGGTCGTTGCGTTGGAAGGTTCATCGTACCGTAGGCCTGGTGTTCGTATGCTCATTTTTGAGAATGGGGACATGGTCGGAGCCGTGAGCGGTGGATGCGTGGAGAAAGAAGTGCTACGACAGGCTCAAGCCGTCTTTGCTACGGGAACTTCACGAATCATGGTGTATGACGGACGTTATCGCTTGGGTTGCGAAGGTATTCTGTACATCTTGTTGGAGACCTTTAAGCCCAATGTAACCTTTTTGACCCATTTCTGGAATACCATTGAAAACAGAAAGCCGTTCCAAATCATTTCCTATTATCAAAAAGAGCAAAGTGATAACGACAACTATCATTCCGAGTTCCAGTTTGGAGACAACATGTTCCCCGTGACCGATGAAGTTGGCCCAAAAGAAGGGCTTGCCGTTTTTGAACAAGAAATGCAGCCTTGCTTTCAGTTGTTGATCATTGGCGCGGAGCACGACGCCGTGCAATTGTGTCAATTTGCTGCATTTACAGGATGGGAAGTAAGCGTTGTGGCCAATCCCAGGGAAGAAAAAACAGAGAAAGACTTTCCGGGCATCCATAAACTAATTCAGGTGGAACCAGAAGCATTTCAATATAGTCTGGACCCACAAACGGCCGTGGTCATCATGACCCATAGTTTTGTCAAGGACCTACAGTTTGTCATGGCCCTAAAGGATGAACGTGGGGCTTATATTGGACTATTGGGGCCTTTTAAACGCAGGGAAAAGCTGTTCGGTGAACTTTTGGAACGCTGCCCTGATGTATCCGAAGCATTTTTGGACCAAATCCATGGCCCCGCAGGGATTGATATTGGTGCGGAAACTCCTCAAGAGATTGCCATCTCCATCTTATCCGAAATCCTATCCGTGATCAACAATAAAGAGCCACAGCTCTTGAAGGATAAAATGGGAAAAATACATACCTAGCATGGCCAAGATTTCCATTCTGATATTGGCAGCCGGAGCCTCTTCACGTATGAAGGGCATGGCCAAACAATTGCTCCCTTGGAAGGACACCACATTGTTGGGACATGCTATGGAACAAGCAAAAAAAGTGTCCGATTCCGTCACCGTGGTGTATGGGGCCCATGAGGAGCTCATCCAAAATGTTATTCCCGGTGCAGTTGAATCCATCCACAATTCCGATTGGGAGTTGGGAATGGGAAGTTCCATCTCCAAAGGCATACAACATATTTTGAAAGAGAACCCTTCCGCGGATGGCATTTTGATTATGCTGGTGGACCAACCCTTATTGGACGCCGCTTACCTGAACCAACTCAAAAGCAGGTTTAAAAAGGATCCATCCAAGATTACAGCCACGGCTTACGGAGAGAAAACAGGAGTACCTGCCATTTTCCCCAAACATCTATTTTTGGAGCTTACCCAATTGCACGGGGATGTTGGGGCAAGACAAATTATCAAAGCCCACAAAAAACAAATCTCTGTCCTTCAACCAGAAGGAAAGGAAATTGATATTGACACCCAAGAAACCTATAACCAGTTAATCAAAACCACACCATGAGAATCAAAAGCATAGCTTTTTCCCTTACGTTTTTCACCACTCTTTTAACCATTAATGCGCAAGAAATGGGATTTGAGGAATACAATCCGAAGTCCACTTTGGTGGTTCCTGAACACCCTGTGGAGCGGGCTAAGTTTACCTTTATTGATGTGCATAGTCACCAGTTCCGTATGGGCACCCAAGACTTGTCCACGCTGATTAAAGATATGGACAGGCTCAATGAGGGTATTATGGTGAATTTAAGCGGTGGGTCAGGAGAGGACCTAAAAGCTAAATTGCGCAACGTAAAGCAACATTATCCCAATCGATTTGCCATTTTTGCCAATGTCGATTTTAATGACGTCGGAGGGTCCAATTGGGGAGAACGTGCAGCGGCACAACTGGAAGAAGATGTAAAGAGTGGTGCCAAAGGATTGAAAGTATATAAAAGTTTGGGATTAAGAAACACTGACGTGAACGGCAAGCGAGTCGCCGTGGATGACCCCAGATTAGACCCCATTTGGGAAAAATGTGCTGAGCTTGGTATTCCGGTATTGATTCATTCCGCCGACCCAAAATCCTTTTGGGATCCTATGGACAGCAACAATGAACGATGGTTGGAACTTAAGACCCACCCAAGGAGAAAACGCTCTGCCACTGACCCCGCTCCCTGGCAACAAATCATTGACGAACAACATCGTATGTTTAAAAAACATCCGAAGACCAAGTTTATCAACGCGCACATGGGCTGGTATGCCAATAATCTGGATAAACTTGACGAGTTTATGCAAGAAATGCCCAATATGTATGTGGGTATTGGAGCCATTATTGCCGAGTTGGGACGTCAACCTAAACGTGCCCGGGCATTTTTCATTAAATACCAAGATAGAATACTGTTTGGAAAAGATAGCTGGAAGCCTGAAGAGTTTCCAACTTACTTCAGGGTTTTGGAAACCGCAGATGAGTATTTTCCATATTACAAAAAATACCACGCGTTTTGGGCTATGTACGGATTGGACCTTCCTGATGAAGTCCTTAAAAAAGTCTATTATAAAAATGCATTGGAACTCATCCCCGGTTTGGACAAATCTCTATTCAAAGAATAGCCTATTTTCCAGAAGCACTTTTATTGATCCGAAGTCCTTCAGTATCCAAATCCTGAAAAATTCCGCAGGACACTTGCCTTTTTACCAGTGTCTTGGTTTTTTTCCGTTTGGTCAACGCTTCTATTTCTTTGTTCAAAAATTGCATCGAAACTGTTTTTGTATCAAAACGTAATGGAGTCCAAATTATTTTTATCGGTACCGCATAGTTTCATTTGATGTCATTTTTCTCGTAACATATTCCAATACAGTCATCCAATTCATTTTTAAAATAAGGGCTGCTGTAGGCACATTATCTTCTTCGATTGCACTGAGAATTGCTTCGTTTTGTTGATTCATTTCTGCATAAAAGGAAAGGTCTTGAATCAAACCTTGCTCGTAGAATCGTAATCTGAGTTTCAAATTGTCCAAGATTTGTAATAAAATGGGGTTGGAACAGTCCTGCACCAACAGCTTGTGAAAGATAAACCGAAGATGCAAACACTCTCCGGAATCTTTTTCGCCATCAAACAAATGCAAGGTGCGTCGCAATCTTTCCATGGAATCAGCACTGAAATTGGAAGCCTCCAAGGCCATTACCTCAAGTTGTGCTATGGTTTCGTATAGGTGTTTGGCTTCCTTTTCACTTAATTGTGCAATGACAAAGCCTCTATTTCGCACCGCCTTTATTACCCCTGCATAGGCCAATTGGCTCAAAGCTTCCCGAATAGGAGTGGCACTTATCCCGATATCCCTTGAAAGTTGGGCCAAATTAATGGTTTTGCCCACTTCCAACGCTCCATTTTGGATTTGGACAAGCAGATGGTTCTTGACAATATCCCGTAGGGCACCAATCTGATTCATATCCCTAAAATACAAATCCTTAGCTTAACTCGTCATATCCACTGAGGTAATGAATAATCCATTAGTTTTCATCCAGATAGGCCTAGTGACCTCATAGCTGCGAAAAGTGTCAATATAGCTCGGAGGCATTGAAAACATTGGCTTTCCGCTTTG
>JAUICT010000330.1 GCA_030429325.1 Bacteroidia bacterium | reverse complement strand
GAACGTAAAGTAGTGGTTTTTGGGTTGCTACTTGGTTGTTGTTTTGGATGCGTCACTAAGCATAGTGGCGCATCCTATCAATTTTCAATAATTTCTTCTTCACTGGAATCTGTATCGTGATTCTGTAAGATTTCAATGCCTTTTTGAATGACCAAGTTGGTGGGAATTGTAATTCTTCTGCCATCATCAGTTCGCATAAAAAGATAAAATCCGCTAATATCCTCAACTTTTCCGGTCCAATCAAAATCCTTGTCCAAAACCCGTATCCGATCCCCCAAACGCAGCGGGTGACTAAAAAAGAGGATTACACTGGCGGTCAAGTTGGAAAGAATGGACCATTGGGCCACAAACCCAACCCCCAATATAGCTAGGGTAGAAGACAGGAAAAGGGAAAAATCCTTCAAATTCATACCCCAAATCAAAGAGAGGCCTACCGCGGCCAAACCATAAAAGAACAGGTTACTGAGATAAAAAATGATTTTTCGGTTGTTCATGTCAATGGCACTCGTTCTGCCAAATCTCCGTATGGCTCTCTTGGTCAAAGAGTTCAAAATAAAAATGACAACCAATAATATTCCTGTGACTAAAATTTCAGTTTTAAAAGACATTACGCCCACCATGATCCAATCTTGCTAAATTTGGTTTAACTTATTGCTCTAAACTACAAATAACCCGTTTTACTTTTACAATAATGGTTACAGATTTCGAAAATAATTCCTGGGTAATCAACTATTCACTTGATGACTATTACAATAGAAAATTTTCACTGGAAGAGGATATTTTGCTTTCCAAAAATGACAAGACCATAACCTGGGTCAACACCTATGGCTTGGAGTATATGGACGAGTTCAGGAAAATGGTACTGGGCAACGACCTGGACGATTTCCTCCTTCGGCTTCTGTTGAACCAGAATTTTGGCAACAAGGTAATAGAGCTGGAAGAGCAACTTTTTATTGCGGCAAGAATCATCAAGACCGAGAACCATAACCTGGAATCTGAGCAGATGTTTTTTGTAGTGGCCAAGGATTTTGTCTGGTGTATCCAAGAAAAATGGGGGGATCATTTTGATTGGATTAGGGCACGGATTTTTGACAATAAGGGAATCATCCGAAAAAAGAGGGCCGACTACCTTTTGTTTTTCATTTTGGAAACCTTGATCTCAAACTATAAGGAAAAGTACGAGGAAATGGTTTTAATGGAGAACATGCTGGACCGTGCCACCAAAATGGAGCCGACACCTGAATTTATGTTCGAGGTGGAAAACAAGAAAGCCCTCATCCAACAATTTAAAAAGGCATCACATGGGCTCCGCGATATCGTTACCCGTTTGGAAAGGGTTGAGGTAAAAGGGTTTCACACCAAATATTTTAGTGAACTTCGGGAACAGATCAATGGACTTACCAATGATATCGACTCGGACACCCAAGAGTTGGAAAGTCAAATCAACCTGTTTTTTAGTATTCAGGGGCATCGCCTCAATGAGGTCATGAAAACCCTGACCATATTTTCGGTAATATTCATTCCCTTGACTTTTTTGGCCGGAATTTATGGGATGAATTTTGAAAATATCCCAGAATTGAAGTGGCCCTACGGTTATTTTATTCTTTTGGGACTTATGTTGGTCGTTACAGTAATCTCCATACTTATTTTCAAGCGTAAAAAGTGGTTTTAATAGTATAACCAACGCTATCTTGCCTACTTGATTTTCACTATCCAATTCGTGGTTGGGTTACATGTCTTTTCTCTAGGCTTTCCAATGATAAACATCATGTTTAGGGGCTATTCTGCACAGTAATTTTGTTCAATCTTAAAATTCAAGACAATGAGAAGAACAGTACTTTTAGCAGCGATGACATTAATGGGGTTCATGAACATAGGGATGGCACAGGATATATCGACGGACGATGCCGGTAGTCCTTGGCAATTTCGACTTCGTGGTATTGTGGTAACGCCGGATGAGAGCGCCGATATTGAAGCCATTGGTGGAGATGCTTCCATTTCAACGGCGGTTGTTCCAGAGCTGGATATATCTTACTTTTTTAATGAAAATTGGTCTTTGGAGTTGATTTTGGCCACAACTAAGCACGATGTTGAAGCCGTTGGTACGCAAGTTGGGGATATAGATTTGGGCCATGTGTGGCTGCTTCCCCCAACATTGACTGGGCAGTACCATTTCACAGGAGGCGATTTTGTACCCTATTTAGGGGCTGGATTGAACTTGACCTTGTTCTATGGTGTGGAAGAGGGACCTGTGGCCGATGATGTGGATTATGATACGGCCATTGGATATGCACTACAGGGAGGATTCGATTTTATGCTTACCGACAAATGGTTCTTGAATGTTGATGTAAAAAAATTGTTCTTGAACACAGATGCTACTGTAAATGCTACCACCGCACTTGGTGCAACCGTAGTTGCCGATGTTGATATCAACCCATGGATTTTTGGATTTGGGGTTGGGGTGAAACTATAATTTTTTGGTGAATTGATTTTTAGTAAAAGCGGCTTGGATTGTTACCAAGCTGCTTTTTTTATGCCCCAACGGCACCCAAGGTGTACAACTGTTCCAGTGTAGGGGTTTCGCTACCACCTTCGGGCTCTAGGGTAATGCCAAATGCTTCAGATTCATTGGGATTGGGTAGAGAGAATAATTTACTGTCGGCTGTGGCAAAATCTTCCAAGAGACCAATACTGGTGGGGGTCAATGGGCTCAATTTTAGGGACCAGACCTGATAGGTATAACCAGGTGGAGGTTCAGGAAGACCTTGGGCGTCGATAATGACCTTGCTTTCTTCCCGGTTCCAGTAGGCCTTGGCATACGATTCAGGCGATACAGCCTGCCCACCTAAGGCCACAACTGTAACATTTTGTTCACGAAGTTGCTGTAGAAGAGCTTCCTTATCAATAATTCTTTCTTGGGTAGTGGATAGGATTTCCTCCAGATTTTCCCTTTCCTGATTGGTGATTTCTATTTCGGTCTTAAGCTTATTGTTTTCAAGGTACAGCCCAAAAAGTCCCACAGCCAATAATACAGCTGCTGCCCAACCGAGATAACTGCCCCAAGGTGTCCGCTTTTTGGAAGCTTCGGGTTTAAACGGTATAACATCTTCCAATTGGGACAAAATCTCATTAAAATTGTCCTTCGGCAATTTTGGGGAAGCAGTTTGGGTAAGCTGAAGTACAGTTTCCTCAATGGCCTCAATCTCTTTTTGGATTTCAGGGTGTTGTAGCGCATAGTGTTGCACCTCCAAGTTTTCCTCAGGGGAAAGTGCTCCAGCTACGTAGAGTTCCAAAATTCCTGATGCTATGTACTCCTTCACATCCATCTTATTGAGGTAAATTTTTCCGTATTTCGGAAATACAACTTCTAATCCGTGTTTTTATGGTACCTATTGGTGTATTTAATTCTTTAGCGGCTTCCTTTTGGGTAAACCCCTTAAAATAAAGCAAATCTATCAATAGAATACATTTGTCCTTCAATCCTTTTAATAGTGATTGTAGCCCAATGGTGTCTATTTTGCCATTTAGGTCCTCACTGTTTTCATAAATACCTACGAGAGAATCAACAGGGAGGTTTTTCTTTTGGTTTTTATGGCTTTTGGAACGTAGTTCGTCAATGGCCGTA
>JAUICT010000329.1 GCA_030429325.1 Bacteroidia bacterium | reverse complement strand
CAAATTTGTGGTACATCACGATCATGTCCTTTTCATCTTCCCTGAGGGTCCAACTATCTTCCAAGATAAATTGTAGTATTTGTGCCGGGGTTGCATTCTTCAGCGGTATTTTTTTGGAGGGATCAAAAAGATTGAGTTCCAACAATTTCCCCCAACGGATATCGTCTTGGTCTATTTTTAGATAGTGCCGCATTTTTAGCTCCACCGAATCAGTAGGGGAATAAGGAAGAAACAGGTTTACAAACTCTCTATAAGACATGCCTTCCGAGTTTTCTATGGTGTAGCTATCATCGGTCATCCCCAAAATAACAAACATCTGCCATGCTTTGGAAAACCCTACCCTTCTCATGGTGCCCCTAAAAAGCGTAAGGGCGTCCTGAAGACCATAAGCTTCCCTGTATTTTAAGGAATCACGGTTGGCGTAGGCTTCAAACTTTCCATGTCCCTCTACATCCAAAAACTCCGTTCTTCTGAACAGTTTTTGGTAGGGGATGTATTTATAGGTCCCTTCCTGAATGAATTTGGCAGTACCGCCCTGTCCCGCCAAGACAACATTTCTAGGGTTCCAGGTAAACTTGTAATTCCAGAGGTTGGAATCGCTTTCTGGAGCTACCAACCCACCAGTAAAGGATTCAAACAGTAACATTTTACCACCTTTGGATCGGATACGGTCTATCACTTCCATGGCACTCATGTGGTCAATTCCGGGGTCAAGTCCTATTTCATTCATAAAAATGAGACCGTTCTTTTTGACCTCTTCGTTCAGGGCTTCCATTTCTTTGCTCACATAAGAAGCCGTTACCAAGTGTTTTTTATATTGGATGCAATCCTCTGCAATCTTAATGTGCAAATTGGCCGGAAGCATTGAAATAACGATTGATGCCAACGACACGGCCTTCTTGCGTTCTTCTTCGTTAAAGATGTCCAATGCGATAACCTCACAATTTGGATGAGAGGAAAATTGCTCAGGAATGTTCTTTGGTTGTAGGTCTCCAATGACCAAACGAAGATTTTCACTATCTGATTTTTTGAGGAGATAGTCTAGTAGATAGGAGGTTGATTTTCCTGCCCCAACAACTAAAATAGTGCGGACCATAGGTTTTGATTACTTTTGATTAAAACGGATACTAAGGTATCAAATTGTTATATTCCTAAAAAAATTAGTAAAAAAAGTTATGAACAAAACAATATTGTTAACGGGAATTCTACTTGGTTTGTTGGCCATAGTTTTGGGTGCCTTTGGGGCCCATGGCTTGGAAAAACTGGTGGATCCTGAATCGGTTGAGGTCTTTGAGACTGGTGTGAGATACCAAATGTATCATGCTTTGTTCCTGCTTTTTTTGGCAATAATCGGCAGCCTTGGTGAAAAACATAAAAAGAGGATATACTTGATGGTTTTGATAGGAGTTATCCTATTTTCTTTTTCCATTTATTTTTTGGCCCTCAACAGTCTTACCAACTTTGATTTTAAAGTCATTGGTTTTTTAACACCTATTGGAGGTATTTTTCTCATTTTGGGATGGTTTCTTTTGGGATACTACATTTTAACCCATAAAGGGCTTAAATAAACCACAAAAGAGGGTTTAAAAGTTATATTTTTCTAGTTTTGCAGTATATAAAAAACTAACAAATGAAAGCTTCCACATCAGCTTCGAAAACGATTTCGCTAAAACCCTATGGAATTCAGCACAAGAATGTCCATTACCAACTTTCTCCAGACGAGTTGCACGAACTCACCTTGCAAATGGGCATGGGTAAAGAGGCATCTTCTGGAGCTTTGGCCGTAAATACGGGAGAGTTTACAGGAAGGTCTCCCAAAGACCGTTTTATTGTAAAGGACGACATTACAGAGGATAAGATTTGGTGGAGCAACATCAATATCCCTTTTGAGAGTGAAAAATTTGATCTACTGTACGATAAGGTCATTGATTACCTCAATGAAAAAGAGTTGTTCGTTAGGGATTCGTACGCTTGTGCCGATCCCAAATACAAAATGAACCTGAGGGTCATCAATGAATATCCTTGGTCCAATATGTTTGCCTACAACATGTTTTTGAGGCCCACAGAAGAGGAGTTGGAAGGTTTTGAACCGGAATGGACTGTGGTCAATGCCCCAGGCTTTATGGCGGACCCAGAAGTAGATGGAACGCGACAACACAACTTTGCTATCTTAAACTTTACCAGAAAGATTGCATTGATTGGAGGTACAGGCTATACCGGAGAAATTAAAAAAGGCATTTTCTCCGCCCTGAATTTTATTCTTCCCGTTTATAAAAACACACTTCCTATGCATTGCTCTGCCAATGTTGGTGAAGCCGGGGATACTGCCATTTTCTTTGGATTGTCAGGAACAGGAAAGACCACCCTATCCACTGATCCGCACAGAAAGCTCATTGGTGATGATGAACATGGATGGACCGAAGCCAATACAGTTTTTAATTTTGAGGGAGGCTGCTATGCCAAGGTCATTGACCTTTCCGAAGAAAGTGAGCCTGAGATTTATGGAGCAATCAAAAAAGGAGCCATTTTAGAGAATGTGATCATGGATGATGAAGGGGAGGTCGATTTTTCCAACACTTCCATAACACAGAATACTCGGGTGAGTTACCCTATTTACCACATAGATAATATACAAGAGCCTTCGATAGGGGAAAATGTAAAGAATATCTTTTTTCTCACTGCCGATGCTTTTGGGGTATTGCCCCCCATTTCAAAATTAACACCTGCCCAAGCGGCCTATCACTTTATTTCGGGATATACGGCCAAGGTAGCTGGTACCGAAGCAGGGGTTGTGCCATTTATGCCATTGCATCCCACCAAATATGCCGAAATGTTGAGCAAAAAAATGAAAGAATCCGGAGTGGATGTTTGGTTGATCAACACAGGTTGGACTGGTGGACCTTATGGTGTGGGTACCCGTATGAAGTTGAAGTATACCCGTGCCATGATCCATGCAGCATTGAGTGGAGAGCTTGGGTTGTATTGTTACGACAAGTATCACATCCATTCTGTTTTTGGGGTGGCCCAACCAAGGGAATGTCCCGGGGTTCCAACAGAAGTACTAAGCCCTAGAGCCACATGGAACAATGACGAGGCATATTATAAAACCGCATTTAAATTGAGCAACGCCTTCAGGGAAAACTTTAAAAAGTTTGAGGCCGATGCCAACGAAGAGATAAGACGAGGTGGTCCGCAACGCTACGCCTTTTAAAAATTGGAAGTAAATAAAAAAGCCCGGCATTGCCGGGCTTTTTTTATTGAGATACAAATAAAAATTCTTACTTATTTACGCTGGTAATGTATTTCTGTAGCGCCATGGTCATGGATGGTGTCTCCGGTGTGGGAGCCTGAATGTCTATTCGAAGACCGGCGTCGGTAGCAGCTTTTACGGTGCTATTGCCAAAAACGGCAATGCGGGTGTTGTTCTGCTCAAAATCCGGGAAGTTCTTCAAAAGGGATTCAATTCCAGATGGGCTAAAGAATACCAATACATCGTAATAAACGTTTCTAAGGTCTGAAAGGTCACTGATGACCGTTTTATAGAAAATACCGCGTTTCCAATCTATGCCCAACTCATCCAAAGCCTGGGGCACTGCTGCCTTAAGCGCATCGGAGGAAGGTAAAAGGAAT
>JAUICT010000328.1 GCA_030429325.1 Bacteroidia bacterium | reverse complement strand
TAGATCCCAATGGCACTCTCATAATCGTTATTTTTCTCATACCAATAGGCAATGGCCTTTAAGGTATTCGGGTTGTTTGAAAATTTTTCTTTGGCCATGGAAATTATTTCCTCCGATTTAGACGCTGCTCCTCGCGACATGAAAAAATCAGCGGCATCCAAGAAAAAATCAAACCGGCCTCCCCTAATCAACCGTTCTTTTTCAAAAATTGCATAAGCTTCTTTAACGGAAGTTGAATTTTGAAAATCCAGCAAGTATTGGGGTTTGGTGGTATTTTCAAATCCGTGGACATCGGATGGTTCAAAAATATTGTTTCTCACTTTTGCAAAATTGAACGGATTGCTTGTTCCTGTTTCGTAAAGTGCATTCCCAGATTTTGTGTTGATTATGATAAGTCCACCGCTGGCCTGTCTACCATACCTTGCCCCTGCACCTACGGAAGGGATAACGGCAATACGATCAATGTTCTGTACAGGAATGAAGGTGGGCACACCTTGAAAAATTGTTCCATCCACTTCAAAAGCAGCGGGGGGCGAAGTGGAGATGCCCCTACCTCCCCTAAGGTAGACCTGCGGATTGGTGGGGTCGTTTGGGGAGCGCACCACGCGCATTCCGGGCACCCTTGCTTGTAGGGCCGTTAAGAAGTCTATTCCTATAGCTGCCAAACTGTTGCCATCAATGACCCGCATGGAATAACCAATCTTGTCTTTGTCCATAATCCCGAAGGCCGTTCGGATCAGGTTTTTATTGTTCTGGTATTCTTTCTGGAGTTCTGCTTCTCTTTTGATCTTTGTTTTTTCCACAATCACCTCATCCAATTCCTGAATTTGCGGATACATTTCGATGTTCATTATGGAGGAAACATCTTCCAAGATCAATCTAACGGTTTTTAATCCCATTCTTGTAAAAAGCAGGGTCTGGTAGGGTTTGGCCACTATTTTATATTTTCCTTCCCTATCTGAAACTGTTTTAACGGAGCTGTTTTCCACCGTAATGTTTACATTGGGTAGAGGTCTGTCCCCATCGGTTACTCTCCCCGAAATGGTAATTGAAGACTCTTGCGCCGTTACTTGAAAACAGGCCAGCACAAGCATCATTTTTAAGATGATCCGGGCTAAATCCATATTGTATCTTTTTGTGGCATACGCCTATAATTTAACCATTATTTCAATACGTTCTTCAGCGTTCCAACAAATTCCGCATTAAGTACGATAAAGACATAACCAACCTATCCTTTAGTGAGGATTTTACACGATATCCATACGATCCTGTTCAAAAAGATTAAAGACCATATTCAATTTCCAGTTTTCCTCTGGTTGCCCTATAGGGATCAAAAGCCCAAACTAAAGTATCCTTTCCATAATAATCTGCATTCAAAAGTGTATCAATTTCCCCGGGGGGGATAACGTAATGGCCTCCATAATTTACCATGTGGATTTTGATAGTATCGTTGACATTACCTTTAACTTTTATAAAGTAAGCAACATAGCTTTTGTTTTCATACGGGATAAGGGTATCTACTCTTTTTTTAGAGAAATCTGTAATAACAAACTCCCTGTGATCTCCGCAATTTCTACAATCACAGGACAAGAATAAAATGGATAAAACAAAACTTATTAATACCTTTTTCATTTTGTTCAATTTGTTGGGATTAACTGTGATTGATTAGTAGCCCTTCCACTTACACCACCACCCTGCAAGTTTGACAAATATCTTAATTCTCCATTTACCATGGCATCCAATATGCTTTCGGCCAATGATTGATAGCCATCTGACAACCAGTCTTTTTTTGTTCGTCCAACCTGATTATTGAACAAGTCCATTTGCACTTCCTTAAAATAATTTGTGTAATTCGGAGGAGCAGGTTTATCTTCATGAGCCGTTGCCAAATCTTCTGCCAATGTAACCCCCAACAAAATAGAATTCAAGGCATTGAAATATGCATGTCTGAAAGCATCTCCTTTCCCATTATAAAATGAGTTTGGGTAAAGAGCCTCTGCTTTCCACGTCGCTTTTTGAGCATTAAATAAGTACGCCGTTTGTTCAAAGAAACTCAAAGAATCAAAAATTGCCATTTCACTGGAAGACATTTGGGTTCTATACTCTTGTTCAAAATCATCAAGTGAATCACTCATCATAAACTGTTGCAATTCATTTGACAATAGTTTCGCCTCATTACTCTGCCCATGTCCCTCCACAAACTGGTTAATTGGGATACAGACCGGGATCACCCGGTGCGATAGCCAAAGGTAGCGCGACCAATCTACTGGATTGGCAAGGTTTAGGCCAATATAGCCGCTGGTCTTGTTTAAAATCATCAGGGTAAAGGTGGTCAAGGTGGCCATGGTGCCCTCGGGGATCTCACAGTCCCCTTCCTTTGCCGTTACACTACCTTTGTTATGCTGTCCAGTGCCAGATTCCTCACATCCATTAATGTGCCAACCAGCGCCGTCCAAATGAGATGAGCTTGTGCAGCCTAAGTTAATTGTCCCGTTCTGGTCCTGCGTGGCCTTATTGTCTTGGTTAAAAGTGGCCGTTTCTGGGGGTAAAACTATTGGATCAATATCTTGCTGCCCATAATTTGTCGCAAATACACCATCCAGATTTTGGCTGTAGGCCTGTCCACTATTCACTTCAGTATTGCCGTTTTCATCTGTGACCGAGATATTGAAGTCATAGGGTACCGTGGTCACATGCCCAGTTTGGAAGTTGGTGGTCACCGTGACCCCAAAGCCACTGGTCTGTATAGATCCCCCTGGTGGCACGGTGGGACCTCCTCCGCTGCCCCCTCCAATAAACCCACTGCCGCAGTCCCCTGTACCGGAGGCCGTCATTTTGAGGTTTTCATCAAAGAACCGTTCAAAATTGTAGTAGCTGTACTTGGCATTGAGCCTCTTAAGGTCGGTGCCGCCGTTCAAAAAATAGTCCATATCTTCCTGCTCCAAGGCATACCGTACCACAATGGGGTCTTTGATTTCGCCATCCGGCGTCTTCCCCACCACAAGGTTATAGAACTCGTTTGGCCCAGCGCCCTTTACATCCAATGCAAAGGTATAGTTGGTATTGGAGCCTTCATTCGCCACTTGGGCAATGCTGTCCAGAAATACCTCGTAATCCTTGGCGCTGATCTTATTACCCAGACCTAGACCCGATTTGGATACCTTGCTGCCCATACGCTTCTCCAGACTGCCAATGACCTCTGGGATATCGTCCATGTTCACATACGACCTGCTGTTGAAGCTAGAACGGGGCACTTCTGTGATTGTTTCAGGAGAATCCAACTCTAAATGGGGTTCTTCTTCACAGCTTAAGAATGTCACTACCAGCAACAATGAAAAGGCGAGATAAGGAAGTAGTTTTTTCATTTTCTTGATGTTTTGTTTTTTACTCCATAAATGTAGCTTTTTACATCAAAAAATGTAGTCTAATTTGACAGATGGCCTGTATGGCTTTATGGATGCCCTATTTTGTCTTATGAATAGTAATTGCCTAATCTGTATTTGGTTGTACCCGAGGTATTACATACAGTTGGGTCTGCCTACCGTTTACATATCTAAATCCTTCTTCCCCAAAAAAACCAGCTTCTTCCAGCATAATACGGATATCCCGCTTCCATTCCGGGATGTTTACCGTGGCATT
>JAUICT010000327.1 GCA_030429325.1 Bacteroidia bacterium | reverse complement strand
GATGTACTGGGAGCTGCAACCGCCTGTTCAAAGCCTGTATCCGACTTGGGCTGGCGCCCCCATGGCGAACACGTAGGCCAGACCGGAAAACCTGTAGCCAGCAATCTTTATATTGCTATAGGAATCTCTGGGGCCATTCAACATTTGGCCGGGGTAAACGCTTCAAAAACCAAGGTGGTCATCAACAATGACCCAGAAGCTCCTTTCTTTAAAGCTGCAGATTACGGAATAGTTGGGGATGCCTTTGAAGTGGTCCCCAAGCTCATCGAAAAATTAAAGGAATTTAAAGCCCAAAACGCTTAAATTTTGTTAATTTGCCCTTAACAAGGGGCTGTTCAGATAACTGGTTACGCCACTTATTTGAACAGCCCTTTGGGGTTTTAGGAGGAGATTATGAGCTTAGTTCGATTGAAAATAAAGGGAATATCATACAGCCAAACGCAGAATGGTGCATATGCCCTTATTTTAAATGAAGTGGAGGGAGACCGAAAACTTCCCATTGTTATTGGTGCTTTTGAAGCACAGTCCATTGCCATTGCTTTGGAAAAAGAAATCAAACCACCAAGACCCTTGACCCACGACCTGTTCAAAAATTTTGCCGATAGGTTTCAGATTGTCGTGAAACAGGTCATTATCCATAAACTAGTGGATGGGGTCTTTTACTCCAGTATCATTTGTGAGCAAGACAAGGTAGAGGAAATCATAGATGCCCGAACCAGTGATGCCATTGCCTTGGCGCTCCGGTTTGACGCCCCCATCTTCACCTACAAGACCATTTTGGACAAAGCAGGAATCTTTCTTAAATTCTCCCCCAAGGAAAATGATGAAAATGAGGAAGACGATAGCATTGTAGTGGATGAAATCCTTCAAGAAGGCGAAACCGTGGAGATAGAATCCGGAGCCGACACCCATGGGTATAGGGAAATGTCGCTGGATGAGCTCCATAAGGAATTGGACAAAGCAGTGGCCAGTGAAGATTATGAAAAAGCCGCCAAACTGCGGGACGAAATTTCCAAGCGCAAATAAACCGACTACATGGGGAAAAAGACCATAAGTTTCCTGACACTACTACTCCTATGTGCTATTGCCTTAGGACAAAACACCCCAACCGCTGACTCCCTCAACATTGCCATTGGAACTACTATTATTGATGATGTTTCGGTTCAGAGCGTGACCGAAGCCATACCCAATCAAGGATTTTCCATTCATACGTTATGGCGTGGGGCTTTGGGAATGGCCGTACTGATTTTTATTTCCTTTTTGTTCAGCTCCAATAGAAAAGCCATCAACTGGAAAACAGTGGGCATTGGCCTTTCTTTGCAATTGCTGATTGCCATTGGGGTGCTCAAAGTGCCTTTTGTACAATATGTCTTTGAAAAAATTGGGGAAGTTTTTGTCAGCATTCTGGACTTTACCCGCGCTGGAAGCCAGTTCTTGTTTGAAGGTTTGGTGGTGGACATGGATACGTTCGGCTATATTTTCGCCTTTCAGGTATTGCCCACTATTATATTTTTCTCTGCATTGACCTCAGTACTGTTCTACTTGGGAGTTATTCAAAAAGTCGTAAAAGCCATGGCCTGGCTATTGTCCAAATCCTTGGGCATATCAGGAGCGGAGAGTCTTTCGGTAGCTGGAAATATCTTTTTGGGGCAGACCGAAGCCCCATTGCTCATCAAGGCCTATCTCGAAAAAATGAACAAGTCCGAGATTCTTTTGGTGATGATTGGCGGAATGGCCACCGTGGCAGGGGCCGTTCTTGCTGCCTATATTGGTTTTTTGGGTGGGGATGACCCTGAGTTACGCTTGGTTTTTGCCAAACACCTGTTGGCTGCTTCCGTAATGGCAGCTCCGGGAGCCATTGTCATTTCAAAAATATTGCACCCCCAGACCGAAACCGTGAACACCGATGTCCAAGTCTCATCGGAAAAAATAGGTGCCAACATCTTGGATGCCATTGCCAATGGAACCACGGAAGGATTAAAACTGGCCCTGAACGTTGGGGCCATGCTCTTGGTCTTTGTGGCCTTTATCGCCATGATCAATGGGATTTTAGGTGGAATGGCAAGTTTTGATGGAATCACTATAGAAAAATGGAATTTTGCTTGGCATTTTACTTCCTTAAACGAAATCATAGCGGAAAACACTCCATACCAAAAACTATCTCTCGAGTTCATTTTGGGCTATATTTTCGCCCCTTTAATGTGGCTTATTGGTGTATCGGGAGAAGACATGATGCTTATGGGACAACTGCTCGGAATCAAACTGGCGGCCAGCGAATTTGTGGGCTATATTCAATTGGCGGAACTCAAGAATATGAATAGCGACCTGCACTTTGCCTATAACAAATCAGTAATTATGGCCACCTATATGCTCTGTGGCTTTGCCAACTTTGCTTCCATTGGTATTCAGATAGGCGGGATTGGCTCCTTGGCACCCGGACAACGCAAGACCCTCTCCGAATTCGGTATGAAAGCCGTTTTGGGCGGATCTTTGGCCTCTTTGCTTTCAGCCACTATTGCCGGGATGATTTTAGGGTAAATAGCTGAAGGGCAAAAGGGTTTAGGTGGAAAGGTAAAACCTGTTTAAATTAAACTAGAACAATCAACCTCGAAATGTTAAACATACATTGTTATGAGAAATTTTCGAGAGTTGAACGTTTGGAAAGATGGACGAGTCTTGGTAAAAGACACTTACACACTAACAAAACTTTTGCCAGATTCTGAAAAATTTGGCCTTATTCCCCAAATTCAAAGAAGTGCTATTTCCATACCCGCCAATATCGCTGAAGGATGTGCAAAATATTCGCAGAAAGATTTTGTTCGCTTTCTACAAGTCAGTTTAGGCTCTGCATACGAACTTGAATCACATATTATTCTATGTGAAGATTTAAACTTTATTTCTTCAAATTCAGCAGAGCTCATCATCAAAAACATTCAAAAACTACAACAGGGAATTGCATCCTTGATAAAATACAACCGGACAAACCATTAACCCTTCAACCAAACATCCTTTATCTTTCACCCCTTACAGTTAATAAAGTTTTCATAAGTCTTGCTAATTTTAGTTCCCAAAACACACTTATTGAATTAATTTCGATAGATTGATTTTTTGTCACATCGAGCGCAGTCGAGATGGCTTGGATTTCTCCTCATTGCATTCGTTCGAAATGACCTCTAATTTGCACCAAAAGAATGAAACAATACCACGACCTTCTTAAACACGTTTTGGAACACGGCAATGCCAAGGGCGATCGCACAGGAACAGGAACCTTGAGCGTTTTTGGCTATCAAATGCGCTTTGACCTCTCCGAAGGATTTCCCATGGTGACCACCAAAAAGCTGCACCTGAAATCCATTGTCCACGAATTGCTTTGGTTTTTGAAAGGCGACACCAATATTCAATACCTACAGGAGAACGGGGTACGGATTTGGAACGAATGGGCCGATGACCAAGGGGATTTAGGCCCGGTATACGGACACCAATGGCGCAATTGGAACAGCGAGGAAATCGACCAAATCAAAGAAGTCATCGAAACCCTGAAGAACAACCCCAATAGCCGCAGGATGTTGGTCTCCGCGTGGAATCCCAGTGTGCTGCCAGATACTTCGGTGTCTTTTGCAGAAAATGTGGCCAATGGAAAGGCCGCC
>JAUICT010000326.1 GCA_030429325.1 Bacteroidia bacterium | reverse complement strand
ATGGTGATGGCATACTCCATTTAAAGAATGGAGATAAAATTAAATTCAGCAGGACCTACCGAAAGAACCTAGTGGAGGTTTAACGGCATCGACCTGCCCTTATTTTTCCGCAACTTACCCAGTATTGTTATATGTCTTGCATCACTCCTGCTACATTTGGGAAAACTGAACAAATGAAGACTTCTCTATGTGTCGCTATCGGATGTTTTATCCTATTGTCCTGTACCTCCAAAACGGAAACCGAAACTGAACAAGATCGGCATCTCCTGAGCCAATTGAAAGAGGTAAAATGGCCCAAAGCTTATCGGGAACAGGACACTCTATTGCTCGATTCCATTTTGGGAGACGATTTTCAAATGATCGACAATCAAGGAAACTGGTCCAATAAAAAAGGAGAACTCGCCTGGATCAAGGAACATGCCAGCACCCACGATTCCTTTTTTATGAAATAAAACGCTTGGACATTCTGCCCAATGGCACGGCCATGATCTGTGGTACTGGGCATATCTTCAATGACTCCATAAAAACCATTTATCAGTCCAGCAATGTCCTCATAAAACGTGAGGGGCAATGGAAGGCAATCGCTTCCCATGTATCCGGTATCAAACAAGTACCCTAAACCTTAAAGTTCTGATAATGTACCCTTAAACTGGCCCATATTTTAGTATTTTCCCTAAAAATCCTCGTTCAATGAAAATGCTTGTGGGGCTTTTGCTGTTGGTCTGTACCCTTGCCGGCGCGCAAGAAACCCATTCCGTTCCGCTCAAATTTAAAAAGGATTTGATTCCCGAAGGCATCGCCATTGATCCTTCCTCCAAAAAAGTATACCTCAACAGCTTGAAGAAGGATAAAATTGTACGTTCTGATTTGGATGGGACCCATGCCGAGGATTTTATTGGAAGTAAAGAATATGGATACCTCTCCGGTTTTGGGATGACCATTCAAGGAGACACCCTCTTCGCCTTGGGAAACAGTTTGCCCAAAAGCAACAATTCGTCCGTTCTTCTTTTGATGAACCCTACTTCAGGGGAATTCATCGCGTCGTATACCCTAAACTCGGATGAGGTGATCTACCTGAATGATATTGCCATAACGCCCAATGGGGACGCCTATATCACCGATTCGGAAAGTGACACCCTCTATGCCCTGACCGGGCCCAAAAAGGCCTTGGAGGTCTTCTTTACCCATGAAGAAATCAAACATTCCAATGGCATTACAGTATCCGATGATGGTAAATATCTCTATTTGGCCACCTATACCTCTGGCATCCGGATTTTGGACATCGCCTCAAAGAAGTTGTTGAACCCACCCAATCAGTTTAAGGGAATCGATGGGTTGAAATTCCATAAAAACACCCTGATTGCCATAGTCAATGGGAAAAGAGACCTATCCCAAAATGGGGTCTTTCAATTTGAACTGAATCCTGAGAGCACCAAAATCCTGTCCGAAAAGAGAATCATGTCATTTTTCGATCCATCCGACATTCCAACGACATTTGCCATCCATGATGAGTATATGTACTTTGTTTCAGATTCCCAATTGGACAACTTTGATCAGGAAAACAATACCATTATCCATCCCGATCAATTGCAGAACTACAGATTAATTCGCCTTAAAATTTGATGCCACTATGATCAATAGAACTTCCATTTTCTGTCTTTTTTGTAGTTTGATATGCCAATTCTTCTATGCCCAAACTGAAGCGAAAGACACTATCATTTCCAAAAACTATTGTACTGAAATAGGTCGGTTTGATCTCCTTATCGACAGTGATGAAGTCGCCGGAGCCTATCATTTGATACACAAAAACGCACTTGGCGGGGTTTGGGGCCGATTAAAGAATAACGTGATGACCGGTAGATGGCATGATGCTGATGGAAAAGGGGATATCATCATCACTTTTACGAATGACTTCAACTTTTTTACAGCAGATTATCGCAGTGATGATGATCTTGATAAATGGTACCGGGATTCTTGGCACGGCTCACTTCGTCCCAATACATCTCCTACCTTTGATGAAAAAGGCAAAACGTATCGTTGTGAATAGCCTAAAGGGCTAATCCAAAAAGGCAATACAAACCGGACTGGCCAAACTGGTCTCACTCAAGAAATCCAAAGTGCCTTTCTCGGCATCTCTTTTGAAAACGATGATGTTATCGCTCCTTTGATTGGCCACCAATAAAAATTCACCTGTAGGGTCCAATGAGAAGTTCCGGGGCCAGTCACCACGAACCGACTCCCTGCCCACCAAAATCAATTTCCCGGATTCTTCATCCACGGCAAAGATTACAATGGTGTTCTCCCCACGGTTGGAGCCATACAAAAACTTGCCATCAGGGGATAGGTGGATGTCGGCACAATAGCTTTTTTCAGTATAGCCTTCAGCCAATGTAGACTGTGTTTGGATTTCATGGTAAGCCCCCTTGCTATCTTTTTCAAAAACAGAAACCGTGCTGTTCAACTCGTTGATCACATAAAGGATTCCCCCATCTTTACCAAAGGTAAAATGTCTGGGGCCAGCTCCAGCGGCCAGGTCAATTGAGGCTTGGTCACCAACCACGTATTGGTCTCCTTCCCTTTTGTAACGCTTTATACCATCCAATCCCAAATCCGCTACAAAAAGTCCGTCTTTGGTAAACTTTGCCATGTGCGCACGGGAGGTTTTGGTAGTATCCAAAATCTTATGGTCGATTACCTGGGGTTCCCCGGCAAGCGATCCGTCTTCATTCAATTGATATAGGGCCACATTGCCTCCTCCATAGTTGGCTGCGGCCAAATAACCATCCTCTGACAAGGAAACATGGCAAGGGCCATTTCCTTGGGTCCCCTTACTGTTTTGGACTTCCAAGGCACTATCTTTTAACCGGTATGCAGTGACTCCTCCTCCTAGACTATCAAAATCTCCAATTTCTTGTATCGCATAGAGATTGTTCTTGTCCTCGGAAATCTTCAAATATGAAGGATTTTTCAATTTGGCCGCCAACTCTTGGGTGCCTAGTTCCCCTGTGGCCGCATCCAAGGTATATTTGTATATCCCTTCGCTATCACCATTGGTATACGTTCCAACGAACAGGGTATGGGTGGTTTTTTCTTCTGATTTTTTCTCAGCTTTTTCCTTACAGGCAATTCCGGCCATTAGCATTAGACCGAGCAATAGTATTTTCTTCATGGATGATTAAAATATTTGTCCCAAATTAAGCAATCTTATACAACTAATCCGGACAACTTTGTTTTAATCTCACGGACCAAATAGATTCCTGTGACAATGGTGGAAAGTACATCGGCTATGGGAAAGGATAGCCATACGCCCATCTCACCCATAAATTGGGGCAGTAAAAGTATGAGCGGTATAAAAAAGAAGCCCTGTCTAGTAAGTGTGAGCAATAATGCAGGAATGGCCTTCCCCACCGCTTGAAAATATGCGGCACCTATCAATTGCAGGGCGATAATCGGTGTAGCCGCAAAGACCAACCGCATGGCCAAAGGGGAATGCTGTAACACAAACGCATTGGTGGCCAATTCTTCTGCAGGCAAATCGGGTTTGTTGCTCAAGAAAAGTGAAGCGATCTCTGCCGGAAAAACCATGAGGACCACAAAGACCAAGGTCGCCACCAAAGCGGCATATTTTATGGCCGTATATATGGATTCCTTAACCCGATCATA
>JAUICT010000325.1 GCA_030429325.1 Bacteroidia bacterium | reverse complement strand
TTGGAGAACCGTTCCACCAATGGTGGCCCTAAAACAGAAAAGGCACCTGCAACCGAACCAACCAAAACAGTGGAAGCACCTCCCAAAGAGGATAAAAGTGTTGCAGAGAAACCCAAGTCAGCTCCAGTACAAGTTGGTGCCGGTGATGAGATCATTCCCTTGACCCGAATGGGTAAACTTATAGCACAACATATGGTGGATAGTGTAGCCACATCTGCCCATGTGCAAAGCTTTGTTGAAGTGGATGTTACCAATGTGGTGAATTGGAGAAACAAGGTGAAAAAGAGTTTTGAGGAACGCGAAGGCGAAAAACTCACATTTACCCCAATTTTCATGGAAGCTGTGGCGGTGGCCTTGAAAAAATATCCTTTAATGAACATTTCATTGGATGGGGACAAGGTCATTAAAAAGAAAAACATCAACTTGGGAATGGCAGCAGCCCTTCCTGATGGAAACTTGATCGTGCCCGTAATAAAAAATGCCGACCAGCTTAATTTAGTGGGCATGGCCAAGACCGTGAACGATTTGGCCAATAGAGCGCGCAACAATCAGTTAAAACCGGATGAAATCAAAGATGGAACTTATACAGTAACCAATGTGGGGTCATTTGGAAGCGTTTTTGGAACGCCTATCATCAATCAGCCACAAGTTGGGATATTGGCTCTGGGGGCTATCCGCAAAATTCCATCTGTAATTGAGACCGACCAAGGAGAATACATCGGCATCCGAAGTAAAATGTACCTGTCCCACAGTTATGATCACCGAGTGGTCAATGGAGCTCTAGGAGGAATGTTCGTGAAAACGGTGGCCGATTATTTGGAAGCTTGGGATATAAATCGGGAAATCTAGCCCAAAAGGAAGCATTTTCCTCTAAGATTCTTACTTTAGGGGTCCAATCATTTCAACTAGCATGAAAATTTACACCCCCATTATCTGTGCTATGGCCATTGTGCTATTCTGCAATACAGTTATTGCGCAAGAATACGCCGCATACCAACAAGGTTATTTCATAAAAAAAGGTGATAGCCTACCTTATCGAATACTATTGCCAAAAGATTATGATGCATCAAAAAGCTACCCCCTACTCATTTTTTTACATGGTTCAGGAGAGCGTGGCAATGATAATAAAGCACAGCTTATGCATGGTGCAAGTCTATTCTTGGAAAATCAGAATAGGGATGCATATCAGTCAATAGTTGTGTTTCCGCAATGCAGGGCCAATAGTTCTTGGGCCAGAATCGGGGTGGAAGGAGAATTTCCGAACCGGGAATTTGTGTTTTACAAAAAGTCTGAGCCTACCAAAGACATGCGTTTGCTGGAAGGACTCATTAAACATCTCAAAAAAAATTACAGATTAAAACGGGATCAACTGTATGTAGGAGGTTTGTCCATGGGAGGCATGGGAACCTTTGAACTGGTACGGCGCAATCCTAGAATGTTCGCGGCTGCTTTTCCCATTTGCGGTGGAGCCAACCCAGAAATCAGCAAGCGCCTTAAAAAGCTGGATTGGTGGGTGTTCCACGGTTCAGATGACAAAAGCGTTCCTGAAAAATATTCAGCTCAAATGGTGGAAGCCATGAAACAAAAAGGTATTGATGTAAAATATTCCGTTTATCCCGGAGTAGGGCATAACAGCTGGGACAATGCCTTTGCAGAGCCCGAGTTATTATCGTGGCTATTTTCTAAATCAAGATAAAAAAAGTACATGGATTTAAAATTAACCAAGCCCATTTGTTTCTTCGACCTGGAAACTACAGGAACCAATGTGGCCAAGGATAGAATTGTTGAAATAGCCATCTTTAAAGTTTTTCCCAATGGCAATAAAGAGAGTAAGACCTGGTTGGTGAACCCAGAAATGCCCATTCCGGCGGAAGCTACGGCAATTCATGGCATATCCAATGAAAAAGTGGCCAATGAACCTACCTTTAAGCAGCTCTCCAAAGAAATTTACAAGATGATAAAGGATAGCGACCTGGCGGGATATAACTCTGATCGGTTCGATATTCCATTACTGGCCGAAGAAATGTTGCGTGCCGAGGTGGATTTTGATATGAAAAGTATGGTTTCGGTGGATGTGCAGACTATTTTCCATAAAATGGAGAAACGTACCTTGGAAGCAGCCTATAAGTTTTACTGTGACAAAAATCTGGATGATGCACATAGTGCCGAAGCAGATACCATGGCAACCTATGAAGTGTTGTTGGCGCAGTTGGACAGATATCCGGAATTGGAAAATAACGTGAAGAAACTGTCAGAGTTCACCACCAGAAAACAGTCGTTGGATTTTGCAGGATTTATTGGTATCAATGAAGATGATCAACCTATTTTTGCTTTTGGAAAACACAAGGGAAAAACAGTGGATGAAATCATGGAAAAAGAACCCGGTTATTTTGGTTGGTTGTTGAATGCCGATTTTCCACTGTACACCAAAAAAGTACTTACACAGATTAAATTGAGCAAGCTCAATAACAAGCTTTCCTAAAAGTAGACCTCAAAAAATACACCCTATGAAACTGATATGTATAGGCAGAAACTACGCTGCCCATATTGATGAGCTCAAGAATGAACGGCCCACTGAACCCGTGGTCTTCATTAAGCCGGACTCTGCCATACTGCCCAAAGAACAGGATTTTTATATCCCAGAGTTTTCCAATGATGTGCACCATGAGGTGGAAGTATTGGTAAAGATTAAAAAGGTGGGAAAACATATTGCACCTCAGTTCGCCCATAAATATTATGATGAGATTGGTGTGGGAATAGATTTTACGGCTAGGGACCTTCAAGCCAAATTAAAGGAGAAAGGACTGCCATGGGAAAAAGCAAAGGGGTTTGATGGCTCTGCGGTAGTTGGAAGCTGGTTGCCAAAGTCCAAGTTCCAGAATGTAGATAATTTAACATTTTCATTATCCAAGAATGGTGAAAAAGTACAGCAGGGAAACACCTCGTTGATGCTGTGGAAGATAGATGAATTGATTGCCCATGTTTCTACATATTTTATGCTGAAGAAAGGTGATATTTTGTTTACAGGCACACCGGCAGGTGTTGGTAAAGTAAGTCCAAATGACTACCTTTCAGGGATGCTTGAAGGTGAACAACTATTTGAAATTAATGTAAGATAATGATTTACAGCCTCGATAAAATAAATGAAATGGCAGAAGGAGACCAAGATTTCATCACCTCTGTTATTTCTGTTTTTTTGGAAGAAGTTCCTGAAGATTTGGATGGTTTGGAAAAAGCCATAAAAGACAGGGATTATGAAAATGTATACAAATTGGCGCACAAGATAAAGCCCAATGTGGACATTTTAGGTATGGAGCAGACAAGGGCTAGGGCATTGGAAATTGAGACCTTGGGTAAGAATACTGGAAATTTTGACGAAATAGAGGAAAAATTTCCCTTGCTGAAAAAAGATGTGCTTCAGGTAGTATCCGAACTCAAGAACGATTTTAACCTATAGATGCAAGCAGAGATCATCACCATTGGGGATGAAATCCTTATTGGGCAAGTTATTGATTCCAACTCCGCTTTCATAGCCAAGGAGCTTAACAAGATAGGTGTTTCCGTTTATCAGATTACCTCTATACAAGATGATAGGGACCATATCTTAACCGCCTTGAAAGAAGCGGGTGAACGGTCTTCAGTTATTATCGTCACGGGTGGATTGGGACC
>JAUICT010000324.1 GCA_030429325.1 Bacteroidia bacterium | reverse complement strand
TATCTTACCATACCCTCCCCATTTGGAATCCCTTACCACCCCATCATAAATACGATACCTTCCTTTTTCCGTATCGATTACCGTACTGGTATCTATTACCTTGTCCTCCAAAGCGGCCACCAAAGACATCAACTTGAAAGTGGAGCCCGGTTCATGGGACTCCCCAATGGCATAATTTAGTTTTTCGTAATATTTCCCTTCGGAAGTACGACCTAAGTTTGAAATGGCCTTCACTTCTCCCGTTTTGGTTTCCATAACCACCACACAACCGTGGTCTGCTTTATATTTTTCCAGCTGGGCCAAAAGTTCATGGTGGGCAATATCCTGAATGTTGATATCAATCGTAGAAACTACATCCAACCCATCTTGTGGCTCCACTATATTGTCCAAACCAACAGGCTTCCATTGACCCTTGGCAATTTTTTGTTTCAAACGTTTGCCTTCCTTTCCTCGTAAATACGGCTCCCCAAAAGCACCATCCAATCCCACACGGGTGTAATATCCATTTTCATCCACCCTTTCATAGCCAATACTTCTGGCCGCCATTTTCCCCAAAGGATACTCCCGCACCACACGATGCGTTTCTATAAACCCGCCTTTATAGGGACCCAATTTGAACAAAGGAAACTGCTTTATACGCACATAATCAAGATAGTCCACATTGCGGGCCACCAACTTATATCGGTTGCCGTTGGCCCTTGCCTTCCTGAACAATTGCCTATAGTAGGAAGATGGCCTATCGAACAATTTTCCCAATGAATCGGAAAGTGCGGCCACGTTGTTCTGAAAATTTTCCTCGGAAACTGTTTTGGCATCAAACCGAATCTCATATTTTGGCACAGAAGCCGCCAACAGACTCCCATCTTCTGAATATAGATTTCCTCGATTGGGTTCAATGGTGAACATCTTTTCGGTCTTGCTCAAGGCAAGCTCCTTATACTCATCCGCCCTAACCATTTGAATATCCACCAACTTTACCACCACAGCAATAGCCAATACACAAAGCCCCCCGGCAACGAGGTACAATCTGTTCATGATATTTTTTTCAGTAATGGCCACTGGTCTTATTCTGCTGATTTAACTTTAATCTTTCTCGGTGGGTTCTCGGAGGGCACAAGCCCTTTTTCCGCCACGGTTTTTCTTAAAGTGGACTCCAATTTTAATTGCTGTACATGGGAACGCCCTTCCACAAACTCGCTTCGTAACTCTCGAACTTCTTCATTCAAAGCAGCTATTTCGAGCACTTTTTTATCGGCATTATGACTACTTGAAATCATTAAAGCAGCCAGAAAAGATGCAAACAGTAAAAACAACCAGTTCTTGGGAGCATCACCGCTTACCAAAAACTTTCCTTTTAATATGTCCAACAATCCTTTTCTCATTTCATTTTCAATTCTCATTCCCGCGAAAGCGGGAAACTATTAATAAGCCACATTTCAACTACCTGCCCTTCACCTTTCGACTGCGCTCAAGATGACAATTCAACTGTATTCTATAGTTTTTCCGCAATGCGGAGTTTTGCGCTTCTTGCTCTATTGTTCCTTGCTATTTCTTCTGCTGATGGCACTATGAGCCCTCCCACTTTTTTTAAGGGAACCTCTATATTCCCATAAAAATCCTTTTCAGGTTCTCCTTCAAACTTTCCCGCTCTGATGAAGCGTTTCACCAATCTATCTTCCAAGGAGTGATAACTGATCATGCTCAACCTTCCTCCTTTATCCAACACATCGGGCACTTGCAACAAAAACTCCTTGAGCACCTCTATTTCTTGATTGACTTCAATCCGGATGGCCTGATAAATTTGGGCCAGGATTTTATTTTCTTTCATCTTGGGCAGAAACCGACTCAAGACACCTTTTAATTCATCCGTGGTCTTTATCGGTGCAACAGACCGGGATGCCTCAATAGTTTTTGCAATGGCCTTTGCATTTCGCAATTCGCCATATTGAAACAGTACCGATGCTAAATCTTCAGGGGAATAGGTATTGACCACCTCGTATGCCGACAACTCGCTGTTTCGGTTCATCCGCATATCCAAATCTGCATTGAAACGAATGGAGAAACCACGTTCAGCCTCATCAAACTGATGGGAGGAAACCCCGAAATCCGCCAAGATTCCATCAACTTTCCGAATGCCATAGAACTTTAAAAACTGTTTGAGGTACCGAAAGTTCTGATTGATCAATTGAAATCGCCCATCATCAATTACATTTTGCAAGGCATCCTCATCTTGATCAAATGCAAACAACCTTCCTTCCTCTCCCAGTCTTTTCAATATTTCCTTGGAGTGTCCGCCGCCACCAAAGGTGACATCCACATACACCCCATCATGCTTTATGTTCAATCCGTCCACCGACTCGTGCAACAGCACCGGATTATGGTACGGACTACTCATCGTCTGCAAAGATCTCTTCCGCTAGATCAGCATAATCCTTCTCACCCTCGGCCAAGACTTTTTCGTACTTGTCCTTATCCCAAATCTCGATTTTATCAAAAACCGCATTGAGCACAACTTCTTTTTCAATTCCGGCGTAGTCCACCAAGTTTTTGGGTATCTGCAACCTTCCCGAATCTCCATCAATTGCCACTTCTTTCATACCCGCCACAAAGTTCCTTACGAAGGCATCGTACTTGCGGTTGATCTTGCTCTTCTTCATGACTTTCTGCATCAAGACATCAAATTCCTGCTTGGGATACAACTCCAAACATTGCTGAAAAACAGATCGCTTGATGACGAACCCATCCTTCAAAACAGGCAACAGCTGATTCTTCAAAGAAATGGGCAACAACACCCTTCCTTTTGAATCTGCTTTACAATCATGTTGTCCGATGATATGGGTCACTAGAAATCAATTGGTTACTTAATACAACTCAAATATATTGATTTTATTTCCACATTTCTCCACTTAAAGACACTTTTGTTAATAAATTCCCCACTTTTCGATTAAAAGTCCACAATTTGCAACCAAATGCACTCCCAATAAAAATGCATCTTAGGTCTTCAGGTAGTGATTGAATTAAAAAAACATGATTTAGAGATAACATAAGCTGAATTTTGTGTTATATGAAATGCCTATATTTGCCCCTCGACCAACTGACTATTGATGGAAGAGCATATAATCAAGGATGGCAAATACCGATACATAGAAATGGGTGAAGGCACCCCTATGATCATCCTACATGGTCTCATGGGCGGGTTGAGCAACTTCCAAGGTGTATCCGACTATTTTCCATCGAAGGGTTATCAGGTATTGATTCCCGAACTTCCCATTTACGAAATGCCGCTGCTTAAAACCACGGTAAAGAATTTTGCCAAGTTTTTGGAGGAGTTTATTGAGTTCAAAGGGCTCAAGGATGTTATTTTGCTGGGAAATTCCCTTGGGGGACATATTGGATTATTGCACACCAAAATGTACCCTGAAATGGTCAAGGCGTTGGTTATCACTGGTAGTTCTGGCCTCTACGAGAGCGCCATGGGGGATGGTTATCCCAAGCGTGGCGATTACGAATTCATTAAAAAGAAGGCGCAGGATGTCTTCTATGACCCTGAAGTGGCTACCAAGGAAATTGTGGATGAAGTGTTTGCCACGGTAAACGACCGTATGAAGTTGGTAAAGACCTTGGCCATTGCCAAAAGTGCCATCCGACACAACATGTCCAAGGACCTTCCCCATATGGAT
>JAUICT010000323.1 GCA_030429325.1 Bacteroidia bacterium | reverse complement strand
GTGGAAACCCACTTACAGGTGTGCCAAAAAATAGAATCAGTTCTGGTTTGGATCTAGTACATGATAGTGGCTTTGTATTTAATCTTTCCCATCAGTATGTAGATGATATACCTCTTACAGATGCTAATACAATTTCCAGCGAGCCCTACAACGTGATCAATGTTTCATCAAGATATAGCCTTGCCATGAACAAGAACCTAAAGTTGGGGTTCAATGCAGGGGTCAATAACGTATTCGATACCAATTATGCAGGATCGGTATTGATCAATGCCGTTGGGTTTGGTGGCAACTTACCGCGATACTATTATCCTGCCAACGGTATAAATTATTACGGAAAAATTGGGGTTACTTATACATTCTAAATGTTACCCGAGGAAAAACTATTGCTTCAATGCATATCATTGCATCATTGAAGGCAGTTGAATTTCACCCTATTTTGTGCTGTTCCACCAGCTCCAGTCTTTTCACAATGCTGTTTTTTTTCAGGATAGTGCCTGGTGACAAAACCGCATTGGCGCCTATTCGGGAATTATCACCCACCAAGGCCCCAAATTTATTGACCCCAGTTGGAATGATTTCACCCTCATAATTCAATATAATCCTCCTATCGGTTCTTTCATTGTAATGGTTGGCCGCTATGGAGCCTGCTTCAAAATTTACGTTTGAACCAATGATACTGTTCCCAACATAATTTAAATGGGCAATGGCAGTATTGGAAAATATAAGGCTACCCTTTATTTCAGTGGAAGGTCCAATTTTCACCGATTGGCTCAAAAAAACACCTTCCCTAAAGTAGGCATGGGCCCCTACATGGCAATTTTCCATAATAATGGTGGGATGTTTAAAAATGACCCCTTGTTCCACAATGGACGATTTATGGATGGCTACATCGTTTTCAATGTGAAAATCACTCCCAAGATGGGGCAGTATCCCCATAATAAAGGTTTGGACTTCACTGGTGATTTCCCAAGGTGAGCCCAAACGGTTTAAATGTTCATAAAAAGGAATGTTGGAAATAAAATCCCGTAGCTCTATCATTGTAATAAAGATTTATGTGGGTGCAACTGTTTTTTTGATCTTGATGCTGGTTTTGTATTTGATTTTTTTCAAGGAAGTAAGGTGTAGTGCCCATGAATACACAACCATTTGCCGTTCTCTTTCACAAAAATCCGGGTGGATTTTCCCTTGGAGGCAAAGGGTACCCCATTGGTCGTTCCATGGTCAGACCAATAATATGTAATCCAAGCTGTATTGTCTTTTATGGTTACCAAGGGATCTAGCATTTCGGTATGTATATTGTCAGATGTCTCCAACCAATTCTTTACCCCGGAAATCTCTTTGGCTTTGCCCGAGGTAAGAACGCTATCCATTTCACCAAATTGGGTATAATCCGGGTGGATGTAGTCTGAATAAGCTGCGATATCCTCTGTTTCTATAGCATCCCACATTTTTATCAAAGTACTTTTAATAACTTCTTTTTCTGCTTCCATATCGATATCTTCAACTTGGACCTTTGGGCTCTTCTTATCAGTACAGCCATTGATCAAGATTAATAAAACAGCAAAAATCAGGGCATTGAAAAAAAGTTGAAAACGGACACTTTTCATAGATTGGAATTTATAGGGTTGGTTTAAAAATCGATTGAAGACATTGCCATTTCAATAAGAAAAGGACAAACGTACCATCATAGAAGGTCTAATTTAAGGGATAAATTCCAATTTGTCCAAGTAGGTTTTCATACCTTTGAAGCCTACATGGGGTGTCCTGGAGAACAGGGCTGAGATTATACCCGGAAGTTGACCACTTCGCACCTGATCCAGATCATGCTGGCGTAGGGATTTTGGCAAACGTGTTTGCACGTGTTCCATTAGGGTACCCATGGTTTTTGGACAATGATAACCCGATTGAATGGAATTACTTTCACAACTTACTTTATTGCAATGGGTGGGAACAGGCTTTGGTGTGGTCCAAGTCCTTTTGGCCCGCCAGAACAATATCCATAACTATCTGTTTGGCATCATTGCCATTTTGATCAGTATGTGGGTGCTGTATCAATCCAAATTGTATGCAGATATCCTGTTGAACCTGTACTATCTGGTCATGAGTATCTACGGATGGTTCTATTGGAAAATGGGAAAGCAAAAACAGGAAACCCCAATTTCATATTCCACCAAAAATGAACAGGGGACCGCAATAGGGATTGTTGTGGGCTGTTTTGTGTTGATGGCCTATTGGCTGGGACAATATACAGATTCGGATGTCCCGTACTGGGATGCGGTGGTCTGTGCCTTTGCATGGGCCGGAATGTGGCTCATGGCCAAACGAAAGATTGAAAACTGGATATACTTGAACATCAGCAACCTGATATCCATTCCATTATTGATTTATAAAGAACTGTACATTTATGCTGGTTTAACGGCCTTTTTGTTCATTGTGGCGGTATCGGGTTATATCAAATGGAGAAAAATACTTGCAGATGAAACTGAAAGACAACATGCAAAGGCTTAGGGAGCTCTGTTTTGGAAAAGAAGAACTGCCTCAAGAGGTTTTGGAAGGCATAGCCAAGGAAAACCTATGGAATTTATGGGTGCCCAAGTCGTATGGTGGATTGGAGCTGAGCTTGACCGATGGATTAAAAACCTTAAGATATTTGGCCCAAGTGGATGGGAGCCTGGGGTGGACCGTGACCCTGTGTTCCGGTGCAAATTTTTTTATTGGGAACTTGCCCAAGGAAACGGCCGATGAACTATTCAACAACCCAAAAGAACCCGTTTGTTTTGGGGGTAGTGGGGGAGTGTTCGGCATTGCCGAAAGAAAAGGGGAGGGATACATCATAAATGGAACATGGAAGTATGCCACGGGTGCCCCCTATCTTACCCATTTTACCCTGAGTGCAAAAATCCAAGAAGAGGGGAAAGATATACTTGATGAAGAAGGAATGCCCATGGTGCGTTGTTTTGTTTTGGACCGAAAGGACGTAAAGGTCATAAATGATTGGAATACCATGGGGTTGAAGGCAACCGTTACCCATTCCTTTGAAGTATCTTCCAAATGGGTAGATGAAAAGTATAGCTTTGTCTATAACCAATGGTACCATCCGCAGAATATCTTTAAAATTCCTTTTGGGGTGTTTGCCGATTTGACCCTTTGGGTCAATTATGTAGGTATGGCCGCCCATTATATAGAAGAAGCGAAAATTGTATTGGGGCAGAATGGGATATTGGAGAAATTGAAAGAAGTTGTGTCTCGATCAGATGAAAAAATAAGCAGTTGGGCAAAACGTACCGAAGATAACATCAATTTGGAGGATAGGTTCCCAGAAGATTGGATTCGTGAAGTTCATTGTGAGGCCTCAGCTTCGGTTAAGACCATTTCGAAATGTATAATGGAGGTCTACCCTTTGTTGGGGCTTAGAGGGTGTAGTAATGGGCACCAATTAAACCATGTGTTTAAAGATTATTTTACGGCCACCCAGCACCATATTTTCAGTGCCAAAGTAGTGTAGGGTAAAATACAAAGTAGATGAAAAGAAATCCTGTACGTTGAAAGACGTACAGGATTTTTTTGATAAGAAACTTCTGTCATCAGCCCAGTATTTATCACTTTTCCGTTTAAATAAAATTACATGTTAACTACGGTTTGGAAATTGTCAACCTTAGCGTGAATATCCTTTTTCAAACTTTCATCA
>JAUICT010000322.1 GCA_030429325.1 Bacteroidia bacterium | reverse complement strand
TTATTCTCCATTTCATTCCGTTTTAAATAGGTGTCGATGAGTTTACTTTCCCTTGAGTTGATCAAGAAAAGTGAACTTTCCCCAAAACTGAACTTGCGCTCCTCGGCCTTTAGCAATGCAGTGTAGTCCGTTACGATATCGGCAATCAATTGGTTTTGGACTTCGTAGGATTCCAATTCCCCATAAATGGCAAATACCTTGTTTTGAAGTGCCACCTGCGCATTGTCTCTTTCAAACTCAGCATCCATAAGTTTAAATTTGGCTAATTTTAAATCACCTCTTTCTTTCCTTAAAAAAAGTGGGAGCTGAAACGTAACACCGCCTTTAAAGTTATCCACGAGGAGGGAGTTTATCCTATCCGGTGTTTCGGTAATGAAATTATACTCCACATCCAATCTTGGGAGCAGTTTGTTGGCTTTAAGCCGTTTATCCACTAAAAGCTGTTCTATTTTATATTCCATGGAGCGTAGCTTGGGATGGTTTTCCATACTGAAACTGTCCAAGGGTTTACCCAAAATTTCCAATACGTCATCTATCTGGCCTGCGGTTTCCAAGTCCGGTCTCACTTCGGGCTGTAATTCCACAGGAACATCATTTATCCATAAAAAATTAGACAGCTCAAGGGATTTTTTCAATAACTCCACCTTACTCTGCTCATATCCCAAAGCACGGTTCCTTACTGCTATTTTGGCCTCTACAGTATCGATCATGGCCACATCGCCAGCCAAGGCACTCTGCCGAACGCCTTGAAACCGGGTTTGTGCATTACCCAAAAAATCCTTGAAAACCAATGCATCCCGATATGCCTTCAACCAATCAAAATAAGCAGCTGACGCATGATAGAGTACCTCATTGACCATGATATCCTGATCTGCCTTGGCCTGTTCCCTAAAGAGTTTGGCCTTTCGCAAGGTGGCCATACGTTCGTTGATCCAAAATCCTTTTCCCAAGGACATGGATATACCTGCACTGTACAAGCCATCTTCGGGAAGGGTTTCATCAGGGTTTAGGTAAGTTCCTTCGCGTTGATCAAAACTCCCTTTTAACTCAATGCCAAACCATGTAGGTATCTTGAAAGTTGTATTGAGACGGTCCCAATATTCGGTTCCCTTGAACTCTTTTAGGTCATAATCCACTTCAATCTTTGGGTCAAAGCCTCCCCTGGCCTTCATTAAATTGGCCTGACCAACATTCAATGTCAATTGGGCCTGTTTGGCAATGGGATGGTATTTTTTCACATACCCCAAATATTCCTTGAACCCTAGCACCAAGCTATCCTGTTGTGCAGAGGCTCCAAAAACCATGAAGAAACAAATACCTATAAAAATCTGTATTTTACTTCTTTTCTCCATCCTTGTTTGTGTTTTGGGGTTGATAGTAATTGGGCGGGAAGCCATTGAGCTGCCTCCACAGTTCAAACCAAATGGGAACATCTTCCAAGAGAGCCATGGTCATGGCGCCCGATCCTACCCTGATATCCTTGGGCCATGGAACATCTTCCTCATCCGGTGCCAACAACACACGATATTTTCCATTGGTACTTATAAAAGTTTCTATGGCTACTATTTTTCCGCCGAAGGTACCATAGGATACATTGGGCCATCCACTAAAAACCAAGGCGGGCCAACCATCAAACTGGATTCGTACTTTTTCTCCCAAGTTCACAAGTGGTAGGTCTATGGGATTCACATAGGTTTCAACGGCGAGATCGTATTCCGAAGGCATGATTCCCACCAAACGATCCCCCTCCTTAAAAGTTTCCCCTATTCCGGATTGAATGGCTTTATTGATATAACCATTTTGTGGGGCCCTTATGTAAAGTAGGCTGTTCCGCATTTCATAGTTGGTGTACTCATTTTCCAACTTTGTCACTTGGGCCTCAGAATCAAATTGGTTGGATTGGGCCGTGAACAGATCGCTCTGCGCCTTGGAAATCTTATCGGTATATTCTGCCTGTACCCTATTGATTTCCACTTGGGCGTTAATAACCTCATTCTTGCTGGCCAACCATTTATTTTCCTGTGAAATCAACTTTGCTTGTGTTTCTTGGAGTTTCAATCGCTTTTCTTCCAAATCGGTCACGGCTTTCAACCCTTCATTTTCCAACTGTACCACCCGATCATATTGTCGTTGGGCTATGGCTATATTGGTCTTGGCTGCTTCAAGGTCAATACTGTCGCTTTTTACTTTCAATTTGGATTGCTCCCATTTGTTCTTTGCTTGCTCCAGTTTTAATCCGCGTTCTTCGGTCAGAGCCTTGATTTGTGTTTCCAACGCCTTTACTTTTTCTTGGTAGGAGGTCACGGCCATTGACTTTGCCTTAATCTGTTTTCCAGTACGCTCCACCAAACTAGGGTCAAAGTATTCGCTCTTTACTTCGGAGATGTGGAGAATGGTGTCTCCTTTTTCCACATAATCCCCTTCCCTAACATACCATTTTTCAATACGTCCCGGAATTGGGGATTGAATGGTCTGAGGCCGTTGATCAGGAGTCAAAGTAGTTAAATAGCCTCGACCAGATATCGTTTGGGTCCATGGGAGAAACAGAATTCCCAAAAGGATTATGGAAAATGCAGCCAAAAACCTATTGAACTGCTTGTAATGTCGTTTGTGGATAACCTTGGCACCCGCTTGGAAGCTGGATAGATCCACTTTTTTATTCAACTTGTTATGTGAAATGTTCAGCATGGTCCTTAACTTGGATTGATCAATTTTCCGTTTTCTATAGTCAGTATTCTATTGCAACGACGAACCCATTTTGGGTTCTCACTTACGACCACCAAGGCCCATCCATTCGAAGAATCAGTCAAGAAATCCATTATTTTTTCCGTCTCTTTTTCTTCAAATTGGTCCAATGGATCCTTAAGGACCAAGAGTTTTGGGCGGTGTACTACACTTCGGGCCAAAACAATCTTTTTGGAAATGGTATGGGGAATCTTTTTCCCTTCGGGATAAAGCATGGTCTGGAGCCCATGGGGCTGTTCCTTCACAAATTGTGTAAGGCCTGTTTTCTCCAATACCCAGTATACATCTTCCATGGGAATACCTTTGTTGTCAAAAGTGATGTTCTCCAAAATGGTACCTTCAAACGGATATTCTTCTGGTAACGATTGCCCCATAAGTGAGCGATATTCGTTAAGATATATCCCTTGGAGCGCTACATTGTTCACATAAATCTTGCCTTCATTGGGTTCATGAATCCCCGCAATTAATCGAAGTAGTGTAGATCGCCCCGATCCACTGGTGCCTTTTAGCAGAATAGCACATTGGGGAGTTATGGTAAACGATATGCCATTCAAGATTTTTTTATCCCTACCAGGTACGGTATAGGTCACATCCTGAAGTTCTACCGTGAGCCCGTTAGTGCCCTCGAAAGGTGTTTCACCCTGTTGCGGCTCCATCTCCTTGTCCACTACCTGTCCCATTTTTTCAAGGGAGGTCAATAGATCATAAAAGGTTTCCAGTCCTAAAATAAGTTTCTCAACCGAGCCGATTACCAAAAGAATGATAATCTCTGCCGCTACAAACTGACCTATGTTCATTTGTTGGTCCAATACCAAAAGTCCTCCAATCAATAACAAGCCTGCCGTAACCAGCACCTTAAACCCTATCATCTGGATGAATTGTAGCACCAATATCCTAAAGTGATTTTCCCGTGCATCTAAATAATGAGCTACTAAATGATCGTTCCTG
>JAUICT010000321.1 GCA_030429325.1 Bacteroidia bacterium | reverse complement strand
AATAGAAAAAAGAAAATTATTTTTTTAGTGATAAGCCTCGGAAATCTCCGGGGCTTTTTTAATCGTCAAAAACGCTTTTTAGGACAAACGAGAACAGAAGGTCTCGGTTATATCGTTCAATAAGTACCCGAACACGCTTTCCCTCCTTTTCATTTAACAACTTTAGAATTTCTTGGAGTTTATACCGATGAATACTTTTCCCATTTACTGCCAGTATTACATCTCCTTCCCGAAGTCCAGCTTCTGCAGCCGGGCTCCCAGCACGTATCCCTGAAACTATGATCTCGGGCACTAGACTTAAACGGGTCTTGTTTTCCAACAATATTTGCACATTACCAAAAGAGGAACTGTTCTCTCCCCTTACCACTCCATCTATACCTGCTATACTCTCCGCAATGTACCGTAATCCATTATGCTGAAGTTCTATACCAGCAAGATTGTATTGGAATGGCTCCCTAAACTTTCCATTTTTCTTTAGGGTGACCAACCCGTTGGCATAATCAAAGACAAAATTGAACCGCTTTAGTATTTCCCCTCCAACAGAGCCATTTCTATCGCCCAAATTCTCTATCAGCCCAAAAAATTCACGATAAGGGAATGCTGCCTTTGCGTTTTTCAGTTCAAAATCACCAATCTTGACACCATTGACCTTGGTACGCTTTCCAAAAATATCGCCACTGAGGCCTCTTCCCAGATAGTCTTCATAGTTTTTCTCAGGGATTTCCAAACCTTTTTCGGGTTGATGAAAAAGCCAAAGTGCATCACTACTACCGGTATCCACGAGTAATTTTACAGGAATGTTCGCAGAATCCTTAATTAAAACCGTACCCTCTACATAAGCTTTTCGTTTAATAATGGACAATGGCAGGGTTTGGGCTTTTTTACTTTTTTTATACTCGTATAGTTCTGGATTATGGAGTTTGATGTATTTTGATGCATAATTTATTTCCACAACAAAGTCCCGGAACAAATCATACCCCAAAATCCCATGGATGGGTATACCCACAGATGGGGAAAAATTAATATTCTTGTCCAGAACCACATACAAGTCCTGCGAAAAGTTCTTGACATCACCCAAACTAAAGGTATTCCCCATTGAACTTAAAGCCTTCATGGGCTCACCATCCCCCAGACCTCTTATGGTAACTTCGGAAACATTGTTAATGGAAATGGAATCTTGACCGGAAAGGTTAAAAAGAATGGGCTTACTTACCCCTGAATCCAAAACAAAGGTAAGGTCGGACCCATTTATTTCAATCGGGATGATAATAAGGTTGTTTATCAGCTCAAACTTTACTTTTTGAAACTTCTGGTGTCTGGGCATTTTAAACTTCTGCCCTGAAACCAAAAGGGGGGCCACAATAAAAAGAAGTGCAAAAAAGTATAGTTTTTTTTTCAATTTACTTACTTCTAAAGGGTTATCCTTATTAAATGTACAAAAATATCAGAAACAGTATATTTAATTTAACATTCAAATAACTACATAAATAATGGGCAAATCTGTTGCTTTCAAGTGTGGGTTTTAGCATTTTTGCCTAAAATAATTAGTACATGCCAAGCATCTCTGAAAAAGGAAAGCACATGCCTGCTTCACCTATCCGTAAACTGGTCCCTTATGCAGAAGCGGCCAAAAAAAGAGGAACACACGTTATTCACCTAAACATTGGTCAACCAGACATCAAGACCCCTAAAGTGGCTTTGGATGCTGTTAGAAACCACAATATTGAGGTACTGGCGTACAGCATGACTGAAGGCTCTGAGACCTACCGAGAAAAAATTGCTGCCTATTATGCCAAAAAGGACATCCATGTTACCGCCAAGGACATTATTGTTACCACAGGGGGTTCCGAAGCCCTTTCGTTTGCCATGGGCACCATTATGGATACAGATGACGAAATTATAATTCCCGAGCCGTTCTATGCCAATTACAATGGCTTTGCAACAGCTATGGGTGTCAATGTTATACCCATTGCATCCAGTATAGAAAGTAATTTTGCCCTCCCTCCCATTTCAGATTTTGAAAAACTGATTTCAGAAAAGACCAAGGCAATTCTGATCTGCAACCCAGGGAATCCAACAGGCTACCTGTACAGTAAAGAAGAAATACAGCAACTGGCCGCATTGGTGAAAAAGCACAATCTGTTCCTAATTGCTGATGAGGTGTACCGTGAGTTTGCGTATGAGGGCAGACAACATTATTCCATATTACAAGAAGAGGGTTTGGAAAACAATGCCATTGTGGTCGATTCTGTTTCTAAACGCTACAGCATGTGTGGCGCCAGGATAGGTTGTTTGGTTTCAAAGAACAAGGAAGTTGTACAAACCGCTTTAAAATTTGCCCAAGCACGACTATCCCCTCCCACATTTGCACAGATTGCCAGTGAAGCGGCCTTGGAAACGCCGCAATCCTATTTTGATGAGGTCATTGCCGAATATGCATCACGCCGTGATATCTTGATTGCTGAACTCCGAAAGCTTGAGGGAGTAAAGGTAGCAGTACCCCAAGGTGCTTTTTATTGCGTGGTTGAACTTCCCGTTGCGGATGCAGATGATTTTGCCCAATGGTTGCTGGAAAAATTTGAAATGGATGGAGATACCGTCATGGTAGCCCCTGCAGCAGGGTTCTATGCCACCCCAGGTTTAGGAAAAAACCAAATCAGGATTGCTTATGTGCTGGAAAAAGACCAACTTGTAAGGGCAGTTCAAATTTTGGGTAAAGCCCTTAAGCAGTACAACAATTAGGTGAACATTCAAGAAAACATATCCTTAAAAACCCACAATACCTTTGGTATTGATGTTAAGGCGAGGTACTTTGTTGAAATCACCGGGCTCGTACAGCTTCAAAAAGTATTGGAGCTAAAAGCATACCCAAAAAAATTCATTATAAGCGGTGGAAGCAATATGCTGCTCACCAAGGATATTGATGCTTTGGTGATGCACATCAACCTAAAAGGCATCTCCATTGTTGAAGAAAACGAGAATGAGGTTGAAATCAAGGTCATGGCAGGGGAAAACTGGCATGATTTGGTAACATGGAGCCTTGACAAGGGTTATGGTGGGCTGGAAAATCTATCCTTGATTCCTGGCAACACAGGCACGGCACCAATTCAAAATATTGGGGCGTACGGCGTAGAACTCAAGGATGTTTTTGTAAGCTGTACCGCCATGGAGATAAAAACCGGAGAACTTGTAAGTTTCGATAATGAAGCCTGTAAATTTGGGTATAGGGATTCTGTTTTCAAGAACGAAGCCAAGGGGCAATACATTATAACATCCGTACATTTAAAGCTGACCAAAAAAGACCATGTACTGCACACCGGTTATGGGGCCATTGAGGCCGAATTGAAGAAGAATGGCATTGTTTACCCTACAATAAAGGATGTTTCCAATGCGGTCATTGCCATAAGACAAAGCAAATTGCCTGACCCAGCAGTATTGGGAAACAGTGGTAGTTTCTTCAAGAATCCCGTCATATCAAAAAAAGCCTTTGAAAAGTTTATCAAAAAATATCCTGAGGCCCCACACTACGAAGTGGATGAAGAAGCGTTTAAAATTCCTGCAGGTTGGCTCATAGAACAATGTGGCTTTAAAGGAAAACGGTTTGGGGATGCTGGAGTACATGAAAAGCAAGCCTTGGTCCTGGTCAACTACGGTGGTGCCACTGGAGAGGACATCCTAAGATTGGCACAACTTG
>JAUICT010000320.1 GCA_030429325.1 Bacteroidia bacterium | reverse complement strand
ATGGGAGATGTCAACATGCAAAAAGCCCGAAGTCACTATTCTGTCGCGCTGTCCGGCCCGAATTCCACTGATATTGAACTTGTATCGGTCAAAAAAGCCCGTATCGTTGAATCCTCTAAGGGAAACAATCACATTGGCGGCCATAATGGCAATGGTAGCGATGTGTAAATTGAACATGAATAGTAAAGTTTGGATTCAAATATAGCTATATTTGCACACACGAATCGCCTATGCAGTTGACCATATTCATCCTTGTCTATCCCTTGCTCTGGTTGGTCTCCAGACTCCCCTTTAAACTGATCTACTTACTTTCAGATGGCGTATATGCGCTATTGTACCATGTCATCGGATATCGTAAAAAAGTGGTTCGTAGCAACTTGGCCTTGGTTTTTCCCGAAAAGTCCCAAGCGGAACGTCTAGTGATAGAAAAAAGGTTCTACAAGCATATGTGCGATATGTTCTTGGAAATGATAAAGACCATGGGCATTAGTAAAGAAGAAATCCAAAAACGGTTTACAGTAACCAATTTTGAACTGCTTCATAGCCTTGAAGAAAAAGGAACCAACACCATGCTTATGCTTCCCCACTACGCGAGTTGGGAATGGGTTTTGTCGCTAAACCTTCAAATTCAGTCCAAAGGCTATGGCATCTATCAAAAAATAGAGAATAAATATTTTGATAGACTGATCCGTCAGATCAGGGGGAAATTCAACACTACTTTAATATCAACCCGAGAATCCAGAAAAATCCTGAAAGCTGCCAAAGAGAGCAATGAGTTGTTGATGGTGGGTATAATCAGTGATCAATCCCCGATGGTCAGCAGGGCAAAGTATTGGACAGATTTTATGGGAATTGTGGTTCCCGCCCACGTTGGAGGTGAGGAAATCTGCAAAGCCAATGACATTGTTCCAGTATACCTTAAGGTTAAAAAGAAAAAAAGAGGATATTACGAAGGTACTTTCAAAATACTTTCCGAAAACCCTTCAGCGGTTGAGAATTATAAGATAACAGATGCTTTTTTGAGAGAAACTGAAAAATCTATACGCGAAGCTCCCGAGTATTATTTCTGGACCCATAAACGCTGGAAACATAGAAACAGAGTACCCTTGGAGTTTCAGAATCAGTAGCTATGGTCAAAATAGGCATCCTCTCGACGTAGGTGGGATACAATTTGTTGTTGGTCGAAATTTTATAGGATTTTTTTCCTAGTTTTCTACTTTCTAAACCAACTAAACAAACTTTCATGGAATTATTGCAAACACTTTACAATGAGGTCATAGGGTTTCTGGGCATCTCACAAGCTTGGGAAATTTTAAAATCTGGCGATTATTCATCTTTCACCACCTATGATGGTATTGTTTCCCTGATCTACCCCATTATCCCGCTTCTGCTTATTCTTGAACTTATTTTGGGATTGATCTATAAAAAACCCCAAGCCAAGGTCTACAAGGTAAATTTTCTGATTTACATCTTCAATAGGTTTGTAGGGCGGTTTATTGCCATTGCCATGGTAGCCTTTTGCATTGGATTGTTCCAGCAATACGCTCCATTTCAGACCACAATGACCTGGTATTGGTTCATCTATGGGTATATTGTTTGGGAACTGGGTCATTTTGTCTATCACTATCTGGGCCATAAAGTGCGATTGTTCTGGTGCCTACACTCCACACACCATGCCCCGGAAGATATGAACCTCTCCGTGACCCATGCCCATTTTTTCTTGGAAGCCCCTTATGCGGACACCATCCGGACCACCATCTGCATTCTATTGGGCGTACAGCCAGAATTATTGTTCCTGATCATGTTCATTGATGGCACCTATGGTGCTTTCATCCATATTGGAGAGAATCTATTGAAAAATGGTCGATTGGGCTTTTTGAACAAAATCATCCTAACTCCGTCACACCACAGGGTACACCACGCCAAGAACCCGCTCTATATGGATACCAATTTTTGCAACCTGCTCAATATTTGGGACAAGGTGTTCAAGACCTATCAAGAGGAACAGCACGATATCCAAATTGAATATGGTATCACCCGTGAAATGGACTCCGGTAATTTTCTGGATGTCTATTTTGGTGAAATCGTGGCCTTGGCCAAGGATGTTTGGAATGCTCCAGGTATCCTGAATAAATTTCGATATCTGATCATGCCCCCAGGGTGGAGCCACACAGGCGACCACAAAACCGCCAAAGTGGTTCGAGGCGCCTATTTGGAATCTACACACAGCTAGATCATTTGGAGACTTGCTCCTTTGTTGGACAGCATCCAAAATCTTATACTTTTCTTAAAGGAGAATCGATTTACGGTTCTCTTTTTTTATATTCAACATCATTCAATCAACAAAAAATGAAACAGTTAGCCACTATTTTCCTCTTCTGCACCTTTGTGTTTTCTTACGGACAACGACCTCCTAAAGACATTCCACAGGAAACCTTGGAAACCATTAAAACTGACGTCTGGATTCCATTTATGGAAGCCTACGACCAATCCGACTCCCAAAAATTAAGGTCGATCCACACCCAAGATATTTTTAGGGTAACCCAAGATCAAAATCAAGTTGAGACCGGGGAAAAGTATCTGGAAAGCTTTGGGAATTTTGTGGAATCCGTAAAATCCAGAGGTCATCAAGTGGGTATTGCCTTTGCAATCCGCTCCACGGCCCTCAACGACACCGGCGATATGGCCTACCAAACCGGATATTATCGTTTCAGCTCCAAAAGAGGTGACGATGAAAACCTAGTGGTAAGGGGATATGGCGAATTCAACGTAGGGTTGCGCAAGGAAAACGGCACATGGAAAATATGGCTGGATGCCGACAAGCGCATCCAGCTTTCGCCAGAGGATTTCAATGCACAGGAAATCGTATACGAGTTGGGGAAATCCTAGCTCAATCCAGCCACTTCCTTGATTTCATCAATGATCCTATCGGCAAGACCATCGGCCTCCGCTTGGGATTTGGCCTCCGTATAGATTCGGATAATGGGTTCCGTATTGGATTTTCGCAAGTGTACCCAATTTTCAGGGAAATCAATCTTTACCCCATCAATGGTGGATACTTCTTCGTCTTTGTACTTGTTGTGCATGGCATCCAGAAGGGCATCCACATCCAACTCGGGAGTGAGTTCTATTTTCTTTTTACTCATGAAATAGCTGGGATAACTGGCCCTAAGTTCGGCCACTGTTCCTCCTCTTTCGGACATCAACATTAAAAAGAGTGCGGTGCCCACCAAGGCATCCCGACCGTAATGACTTTCAGGATAGATGATTCCACCATTCCCTTCACCGCCAATAATGGCGTTGTTGACCTTCATTTTGGTCACCACATTTACCTCTCCTACCGCTGCTGCCTCATAGGTGCCGCCATGCTTTTCGGTAACATCCCGCAAAGCTCTGGATGAGGACAAATTGGACACTGTATTTCCTTTCGTCTTTCCCAAAACATAATCGGCACAGGCCACCAAGGTATATTCCTCCCCGAACATTTCTCCATCATTGCTGATAAAGGCAAGACGGTCCACGTCAGGGTCCACCACAATACCAAAATCGGCTTTTTCTTCCACTACTTTTTTACAGATGTCCCCCAAATGTTCCTTTAAAGGCTCTGGATTATGTGGGAAATGCCCCGTAGGATCACAATACAATTTCACCACTTCAACCCCCAGTTCTTCCAACAATTTTGGGATGGCAATACCTC
>JAUICT010000319.1 GCA_030429325.1 Bacteroidia bacterium | reverse complement strand
TTTCGGAACTGTTTATCGGTTTCGGCAAGATTATCCACGGTTTTACAGGCGTGCAATACAGTGGCATGATCTCGCTTTCCAATTTGTGAGCCGATGCTGGCCAAAGAGGCCTTGGTGAATTTTTTGGCAAAGAACATGGCCAACTGCCTTGCTTGGACAATGTGGCGTTTTCTTGTTTTGGATTGAAGCGTGGCCACGTCCATTTCAAAATAATCGGACACCACTTTTTGGATGTAGTCTATGGAAACCTCGCGCTTGGTATTCTTTACGAACTTCTCCACAACTTGTTGTGCCAATTCCAAGGTCACTTCGCGCTTGTTGAATGAGGATTGTGCTATCAGCGAAATAATGGCACCTTCCAGCTCACGAATATTGGTCTTGATGTTCTTGGCCACATGATCAATGATCTCATCGGGCATTTCAACACCGTCACGGTACAGTTTGTTCTTTAAAATGGAAATACGGGTTTCGTAATCCGGACTTTGCAGTTCGGCAGAAAGTCCCCATTTAAATCGGGACAACAATCGCTGTTCAATATCTTGCATATCAACAGGTGCCTTATCCGAAGTTAGGATGACCTGCTTTCCGTTTTGGTGCAAGTGGTTGAAAATATGGAAGAACACGTCTTGGGTTCCAGATTTACCTGAGAGAAACTGTACATCATCAATAATGAGGATGTCGATCAATTGATAAAAATGGATAAAATCGTTCCGGGTGTTCTTTTTTACTGATTCAATATATTGTTGGGTGAACTTTTCCGCAGATATATAGAGTACCGTTTTTTCAGGATACTTGTCTTTTATTTCCACCCCGATGGCATGTGCCAAGTGGGTTTTTCCCAAACCAACGCCACCAAAGACCAAAAGAGGGTTAAAAGAGGTTCCGCCCGGTTTATTGGCCACCGCCATTCCGGCGGATCTAGCCAAACGGTTGGAATCCCCCTCCAAGAAATTGTCAAAATTGTAGTTGGGATTTAATTGGGATTCTATTTTTATGTTCCGTATCCCGGGAATAACAAATGGGTTTTTCAGCTCGGGACTTTTGGAGGTAATGGGCACATCCAATTCTTGGGGTGCAACAGCGGTGCGATTGGAACTTGGAATCTGTTCGGTGAACGGTTCTTTGTTCCCGTACTTGTTCTCCATTTTAATAATGTAGATCAATTTTGCATTACTGCCCAATTCACGAGTCAAAGCCACTTTTAAAAGCTTAACATAATGCTCTTCCAGCCACTCGTAAAAAAACTTGCTGGGAACCTGTATGCTAAGTGCTTTTTCGGTGAGCTTAATAGGTTTGATGGGTTCAAACCAAGTTTTGAATGCCTGCGGTTGGATATTATCTTCGATAAAAGCCAAACAGTTGTTCCATACGGAATTAGCAGTAACACTCATGAAGTTTTTCCTCGTTTTTTGTTGGTTAGTAATAACACTTTTAGATGTAACATCTAGGGGTATTTAGATGCCCAATGGATGCGACAAATATGTGAACAAATCTTTTAAAAAAAAAATGAAATGCACATTGAATAATTTGTTTTTTTTTCGCATGTTACCCTAATGTTAACCAAGTCTCTAATATATAATTTTTCATTTAAAATATGGGGTTAAATTCGCATTCTTTTCGGGTACGTTATGGAGAAACTGACCAAATGGGTGTGGTTTACCATGGCAACTATGCCCAATACTTGGAAATGGGTAGGGTGGAATGGCTAAGGGACCTTGGGGTTACCTACCGAAGCATGGAAGAGAACGGTGTTATGCTACCCGTAATTTCTTTGCAGATTGACTACAAAAAATCTGCGCTTTATGATGATTTGATCACGGTGGAGACTTCCTTGAAAAAAACACCTCTGGTAAAAATTGAGTTCGACTATAAAATTTATAACGAGGCCAGGGAACTTTTGGCCACGGCCCATACCGTTTTGGCCTTTATGGATAAAAAGACCAACCGCCCCATGAAATGCCCCGAATATATTTTGGAAAAGCTGGAAAGCTGATTCTTCTATTTTACTTGGTATTTACAAAGTGAAAGGAAATCATAGACCGTCAAAAAAATGAATTTAGAACATTGCCAACCGTTTTTGACACGAATTATCACAAATGATTTTTTGAACTTGGGTTTGAGCTTGATTATGATTTCTCATTCCATTTTCTTGATGTGTACATGCTGCATCTCTTCAAAAAACTGTTGCGTTTGTTCCGCTTCGCTTTCCCGAACGGAAATGATCAGTTGGCAATCCATCTCCATTTTTTGGGAAACAATTTCCAAATTTCGTTGTTTGATTCCTCGCATGACCTTATCCATTACTGGGTAATCAAAATGCAATTGAAATTGGACCGTTAGTATTTTTTCAATAATCTTGGCATCTTCCAGTGCCATTTCTGCGGCGGCACGATAAGCTTGGATCAATCCACCTACGCCTAACTTGGTTCCTCCGAAAATACGTGTCACCGTTATCAGTACATTGGTTACCCCAAAAGATTGTATTTGGCCGTAAATGGGCATTCCGGCAGAATTGTTGGGTTCACCATCATCATTGGCGCGGTAGGTATGTTCCTTTTCCCCCAATTGCCATGCGTAACAAACATGGTTGGCAGTATGGTGTTTTTTGCGAAGTTCTTCTATAATGGGTTTTACTTCATCTTCGGAAGAAATGGGGAACGCTTGTGCATAAAATTTACTTTTCCGGTCTTTAAAAAGAAGCTCCGCCGTGGGTTGTGCTATGGTTTTAAAAGTATCTTCCAGCATTAAAACAAAGCTACAAGGATTATGCTTACCACGGCCAAGGCCACACCGCTCCAATTTTTCAGACTAAGCCTTTCCTTGAACATTAAAATGCCCAGTAGGGTAGAAAACATCACGATGGCCACATTGTTAAGGGTAAACAGGGCGGCACTTTCCAAAATATCGGAGCGCAGGGCGCGAATCAAAAAAAAGATGGAAAAATAATTGGGAATACCCAGTGCAATTCCTCCCAACACATTTTTTAGGTTGATGCGCAATGGCGTTTTAAAGGCCTTGAAGCCAATAAAAATAAATCCTGCTAAGGCGGCGCACCCAAATATCATGGAAGAAAAAAGCGGGATTTCCTCTGAGGTTAGGTGATTTTCTTCAAAATATTTAATGCTGGTGTCTATGATTCCAGACCCCAAGAAAACCAAAACTGGTAGTACCAGATCCTTTTTGTTGATGGTAATGTGCTTTTCCTTCAATGAGGCCAAATAAACAGCGGCCAAGGCCAAAATGACCCCCATGATTTGAAGAATGGATAAATGTTCTTGATAGAACAACACCCCAAAGAGTACAGGAACTACCAACGACATTTTTGTAGCCACCGAAGCCACGGATACCCCTGCTACCTGTGCAGTTTTGGCCATCAGATTAAAAATGGTGATAAAAAGTACTCCTAGAAAAATTGGACCCAAAAACCATGAAGATTCAATAGCGTCACCCATTTTCATGGGACCTTCATAAATGAAGAGTCCAACAATGCATGCCACAACATAGTTGACAATGATGGCATACAGGGTTTGTATTTTGTAGACATCAAATAGTTTAAAGACCACAAATATTAGGGTGGAACTCAGAATGCTCAGGGCCAGGTCCATCATTTATAGGTAGCGTTTAAGTTGGGTGATGTCTTCTTGGCCCACCAAAAGGTTCCAGGTGCGAATGCCAAGCTCGGCCGCCGCATCCGTGTTCTCTTTGGTGTCGTCCACAAACAAAGTTTCGG
>JAUICT010000318.1 GCA_030429325.1 Bacteroidia bacterium | reverse complement strand
CAATGGCCTTTGTAACAGCTGTTTGGATGACCGTTACCACCGTTGCTGAGATATTGGCGGACAGAGGGGTGAAACTCCATATCCACCCATCTCACAATGTTCCTGGAGATTCAACTTCCAAACAAAGGTTGGCAGAAGCGCTGAGTGAGTATAAGAGAAGAATAGCGGGAGTTTAAACAGGGACATGGCGTACTTGATAATCAATGCAGATGATTTTGGAATGAGCGATCATTTCAACGGGCATATTATTCAGCTTTTAGTGGAAAAGAAGATTACTTCCACGACCGTTATGGTTAACCGTATTTCGGATAATCAGGCCGCATCGGTGAAAGAACTGAAATATCTGAATGGATATAGTGACATTAGTGTAGGTCTACATGTAGAATTCACTTATGACAAACATATGGAACAAGTAAAGGGACAGTACCAGAAATTCATTGATATTTTTGGTATTGCCCCAAGTCATTTGGACGTGCATAAGGAACATTTACATACCAAATACCACTCTATTGTGGCAAAATTTTGTCGTGGGAAGAGACTGTCGTTCCGAAATCACGGAAAGGTGTTTAGGGGTGTGGTAATGCCGGATAAAAAATATTTTTATGGCTCAGTAGAGCATTTCCCAGAAATAGATTCCTGGCTAAAAGGACTCGAAAAGGGGAAGGTTCATGAACTGGTGTTCCATCCGGGGAGCTATGACCCTAATTGCTTTTCCAGTCTTAATAAAGACAGACAATGGGACTTGGACCATATCAATAGAATGCACAAGGAATATTTAAATTATAATTTTCATTTGATCAACTTCAACGACCTTAAAAGGGGTCTAGGTTGATTTACAAATTTGGTTGTTACATGAAAAATAGGATGTTGTTGGTATTTTTTCTTTTTGCCTTTGCCATTGGGTGGGCCAAAGAAGAATCTTGGATACGGATAAACAATTTGGGTTATTTACCACAATCCATTAAAGTGGCGGTTTTGGGATCCAAAGTAGAGGTAGAGGTAAAATCTTTTTCCTTGGTTGATGCGGTCACTGGCAAGAAAGTATATACGTCCAGAAGGGTAATGGCCAAAGGGGCTTATGGTCCTTTTGCATCATCGTACCGATTGGATTTTAGTGACTTCGAGGCAACGGGAAGGTATTTTATCCAAGCCAATACCATTACCTCCCCAGAGTTTGATATAAATGCCAATGTCTATGACAATACGGCTGATTTTCTTCTAAAGTACATGCGCCAACAGCGCTGTGGGTACAACCCGTTTTTAACGGATTCCTGCCATATGGATGACGGATTTATTGTATACAACCCCAAGCGGGAGGGAGAGCGTATAGACGTTACTGGAGGATGGCATGATGCATCGGATTATTTGCAGTATACAGCAACATCTGCCAATGCTGTATATCAATTGTTGTTGGCTTACCGCGAAAACCCCGGAGCGTTTGGAGATATGTTCCAAGCAAACGGTCTTCCTGGAAAAAATGGTATTCCTGACATCATTGATGAAGCTAAGTTTGGAATGGATTGGCTAAAAAAAATGAATCCTTCCCCAGAAGAATACTATAACCAGATTGCAGACGATAGGGACCATGCAGGGTATAGGTTGCCCAATAAAGACAGTGTGATCTATGATGAAAACAGAAAGGGCAGACCGGTCTATTTGGCTTCTGCTGAAAAACAAGGGCTTAAAAAATACCAAAACCGTTCTACTGGGGTTGCCTCTACTGCAGGCAAGTTTGCTTCTGCTTTTGCCATTGGAGGTATGGTCTTGAAGGATTTTTATCCTGAGTACACGGAAGATCTTCTATCTAGGGCGCGCAATGCGTATGATTTTGGTAAGAAAAATCCAGGAGTCAGCCAGACGGCACCATGCAAGGCCCCGTATTTTTATGAGGAAGAAAACTGGCACGATGATATGGAATTGGCTGCCGGGGCCTTGTACAATCTAACTGGTGATGCTATATATAAAAACGAGGGAATGGATTTTGCCCAAAAGGAGCAGATTTCTCCATGGATAGGAAAGGATACCGTTAGGCACTATCAGTACTACCCTTTTTTGAATGCGGGGCATTTTGAACTGGCTGTTTCAGGAAAAAATGAAGAGGCAAAAAACTTGGCCAACTTGTATAAAAAAGGACTCAAGGCCATTCATGAACGAGGGAAAGACAATGCGTTTCTTATTGGAACTCCCTTTGTGTGGTGTTCCAATAACTTTGTCACCGCTGCGGTCACACAATCCCATATGTATCGTGAACTCACTGGGGATGACACCTATTTGGAAATGGAGGCTGCGCTCAGGGATTGGCTGTTTGGCTGTAACCCTTGGGGCACCAGTATGATCGTTGGGCTACCTGGTCATGCCGATTCGCCTGTAAAGCCCCATTCGTCCCTCACTGTACTGGAAGGATATGCAACCTATGGAGGATTGGTGGATGGTCCTGTGTATGGTTCTATTTTCAATAGTCTAATTGGCATCAAGTTAGAAGAGGAGGATAGTTATGCAGAGTTTCAGTCCGATTTGGTGGTTTATCATGATGATATTGGGGATTATTCCACCAATGAACCCACTATGGATGGGACGGCCTCTTTGGTGTATTATTTATCTTCCATGGAATCCAAAAGTCAAAAAGCAGGGCATAAAAAAGCAAATTTCACCTATGATGACAGTGGTGCTTTAATACGCGGAAACACTTCCGAAAAGAAAATCAACCTAACCTTTACTGGAGATCAATATGCAGATGGGCTGCCGTTAATTTTGGAGACTTTAGATAAACATCAAATAAAAGGATCATTCTTTTTTACCGGAAACTTTTATAGGAATTCAAAGTATGCTACCCTGATTAAAAAATTAAAAGACGGGGGGCATTATTTGGGAGCACATTCAGATAAGCATTTGTTGTACAACGACTGGTCTCCCCAAAAGAAGTTGTTGGTAACGCAGTACGGCTTTCAAAAAGATCTGTTGGACAATTATGAGGTAATGGCGCAGCATGGGATACAAAAAGAGGACGCTCCCTTTTTTATGCCTCCTTACGAGTGGAACAGTAGCGAGATTACCCAATGGACCAATCAATTGGATTTAAGCTTGATCAATTACACGCCGGGAACCATTTCCCATGCAGATTATACCACTCCGGACATGAAAAATTACAGGAGCAGTGCTGAGATTATGCAATCCATTCTTTCGTATGAGGATAAAGAAGGATTACATGGTTTCTTGCTTTTAACGCATGTGGGAACCGACCCAAATCGCACTGATAAATTCTATAATCGATTGGAAGAGCTTATAACCACTTTGAACGGAAAGGGATACTCTTTTGTACCCTTGAAAGAGCTGTTGGCAAAAAAGAACCCCTAAAATTAGCAATGGAGTAGGTTTTGCTTGTTTACAGCAATTTAACCCCTGTTGCCCTATATTCATCCAGTAGAGGGTCGGCAGGGTCCAAGTCTGTAATCAAGGTGGAAATCTCATCGATATCACATACGATATGACTTTGCTTTTTGTCGAGCTTGTCTGAGGTTACCAAAGATATGGTTTGGTCAGCGGCAGTTACAAATTCGCGTTTAATGCTGGCTACCTCATAAGAACCTTCGGTTATTCCCGTTGGGGTAATGCTTCCAGTGCCCAAAAAAGCAAAATCGACCTTTAATCTGGAAATTTTTTGGATGACATCCAAACTAATGGTGACCAAAGAATTTTTGTTGATTTTTCCGCCCAAGAAAAAAAGTTCAATATTGGGACGATTGGCCA
>JAUICT010000317.1 GCA_030429325.1 Bacteroidia bacterium | reverse complement strand
CATGGTGTTTCCCAAAGTGTATGTCCATTGTGCAATGGCATTCAGACCAATGTTGCTTTCCAAAGCACTGGTAATCCACCAACCCACTCCATGCTTCTCAGCAAGGGTTATCCATTCTTGACTTCCAGAAAATCCACCCACCAAACTTGGTTTCAAGATAATATATTGTGGCCGTATGGTCTGTAGCAATTTTTCCTTTTCTGAGGTATCAAAAACGCCGATTAGCTCCTCATCCAAGGCAATGGGCAGCGGTGTGTTTTTACAGAGTTCTGCCATGGCTTTTGGTTGCTGTTGTTTGATGGGCTGTTCTATGGAGTGAAGCTGATATTCTGACAGCTGTTTGAGTTTTTCCAAAGCTTCTTTGGGTCCAAAAGCACCGTTGGCATCTACACGGAGTTCAATTTCATCTGGAGTGAAATGTTCACGAATTGAGGCAAGAATGGAAAGCTCCTTGCTGAAATCAATGGCACCAATTTTCATTTTGATGCATTGGAAACCCTCCTTTAATTTTTGCTCCAGTTGGGAAAGCATAAAAGCTTCATTTCCCATCCAGATTAGCCCATTTATGGGTATAGACGCTTCATTTTGAGTAAATTTTGAAGGAAACAAATCAAAAGGATCACTGGATTTTAGGGACAAAAATGCTTGTTCCAATCCAAACTGAATCGAGGGAAACTCCCTCAAATTTTGCAGAAGCTCCTCTTTTTTCAAATGAATATGGGCACAGGTCCATTGCAATTTATCTTCATAGCCTGGAACGTCATCCACACTCAACCCCCTTAAAATACCACATTCACCAATACCCTGACGCTCTCCATCCCGAAGTATCAAAAACCAGGTCTCTTTTTGTGTGAGTACACCACGTGAGGTACCACTGGGCCTTTTAAAGTTTAGCGTGTACTTTTTATAATATGCCTTCATCCTATGGTTTCAAATGTAACCATATTTGGGAAGCTACGCTGCAAAGTGTTTAGCTGAAGTTGAACCAAAAGCGCACCCCTTCGCTATCTCTGTCAATGTTCAGTTTGGACTGAAGTTGGTTTACCAACCTGTTCATCAAACGGATACCCATGGAAGAATGGGCCCTTTCCTCGGCATCTTCTGGAAGTCCCACACCATTGTCGGTATATTCAAAATAGCCTTGGTCGCCATTTTTTCTTAGATGGATGTAGATTTTTCCATTATCATCGCTCTCCGGGAAGGCATATTTAAACGAATTGGATACCAATTCATTCAATATCAACCCAAAGGGAATGGCACGATCAATGTCCAGCTCGGTACCTTCGGCATCTATGGTAATGCTGATGTTATGCCCGCCTTTTTTGTATACTGATTGCACACTGTTGATGAGACTTTCAATGTACCCTTGCATTTCAATCACGGAGAGGTCATCGTTCTGATACAGTTTCTGATGTATCAAGGCCATGGCCTTTACCCTACTCTTTCCTTCTTCCAAGGCCTCAATAGCCGATTTGCTACGGGTGTTCTTGGTTTGTAGGCTCAGTAAACTGGAAACCATCTGTAGGTTGTTCTTTACCCTATGGTGAATTTCTTTCAACAGGGAATCTTTTTCAATAAGGGCATTCTCAATGATATGCTTTTGTTCTGCAATCAGACGTTGGTTCTTTATACTTTTTAAATATGCATATACCAAGCCTGCAAAGCCTAACAGGGTGAATATCAGTGAAATGAAAACAAGATTGATACGCTCATCCTTGGCCTTCATTTCACTACGGGCCAACTCGTTGATTCTCTTTTGCTCATCAATAAGGCGCTGTGAATTTTCCAAATCCTCATTGGCCACAATTGTTACCAGTTGTTGTTTAATGATGGATGATTGCTTTTGCGCCAAGGAATCTTTTATACGTTCATTGCGCTTATAATACATGGCGGCATTCTTGTAGTTCTCCACCTTGTCATAATATGAGGCGAGTAAACTATTCCGTTTTATACTTTGTAAGATTCCTATGTTTTCAAAATCGACATCAAGGCTTTTTTTGGCATCCGCAAAGCGTTCCAATTGAAGATTTGCATCGGCAAGATACAGTGTGTTCTCAATGACTTCATTTCTATGTCCATTTTTAGGCGAAGATTCCAGAACCTCTATACTGCTTTTGAGCAAGGGTATGGCCTGTTCAAACTCTGCCAACATAACATGGCATTTGGCAATATTCCCTTCAATCTCTGCCTTGAGCAAATCGCTTTCAAAGATTTCGGCTTCGCTCTTTTGTATTGAAATGTCGTTAAGGTAAACATCCAGATATGCCTTGGCCTTTTTTAGCTCACTTAGGGCGGTTGGGGCAGAATTGTCCAATCGTAAATAGTTGCCCACTTTGCTGTGGTACTTGGCAAGACCATAAGAATCGTTATCGGGAATGGTAGGCTTTACCTCCATTATGTATTGGTTTCTTGCCTTTCTGTACAGTCCTAGATTGCTATATATATCGTAGAAGGCCACATTCTCTGTGATGCCCATTTCCCTTTTCTCTTTACGGATTTCAATCTGCTTGTCAAACAGCTGTAGATTGGCATAATTGTCATCCAGTACTTCAAGGACTATTTTTTGCGACTCAAAGTCCAAAGAATCTTTGGTTCCATAAAGTTCCTTTGCCAACGCGGTACTCTTATCGTATTCGCCAAGATCATTGTAAATCTGTGCCTGCATGACCTTGTAAAGTCTTGTGGCGGTGGAGTCTTTGGTCTTTTGCGCGTTGGAAAGGTAAATCTTTACCGTATCGAGCCAGTCGTAGGCAGAATGTTCATGGTACCTATCCACCGAATTGAAAAAGATATTGAACCTTCCCGATGGTGTATTGGTATCCTGAAATTCCTTCAGGGAATTTTGTTCCTCTCCAGTGATGGACTGTGCAGCCCCACTAAAAAGAAAAACAAAATATATAAATGTAAATAAGAATCTTACGTAACGTCCCATTAATCTATTAAATACCTTGAACCTGGGAGTAACTCGCCATGGTCCATACTATTGTTTGTGCCCTTTTTCCGTGCCCCCATCAAACAAAATGATTAATAGCCGTACCATTTGCCAGTATTAAAGCTTGTAATCAAAGTATGGGGTATATAAAGAACGCTAGTTTGGCCTCAAAATTAAACCCAAACCCATAGAGTTGCTCACTATTGTTGTGAAACGCTTCATTTCTGTTGTGAAACCCATTTAGGCATATGTAAAACTGCCATTTATCGATGTTTTGTGCATTTCATGGAGCTTTACAGAAGGACGGAGATTATGTAAACCAAAAAAGGCCTTGCCATTTTGGACAAGACCCTTTTACGAGAACACTATATGAAAATGAAAAAATTACTTTCTAATTATTTACACTGCTAAAGTACAGTGATCATTCTATGGTGGGTAATTATTGTTGTGAACACCACAAAAGCTGTTGTCATTGCATAGAAAAAAGATTTTGACATAAAAAAAGTGCCCAACCGGGCACTCTTTTATATTATATTTCTTTGTCCTATTAGCTATTCATGGATGACAATATGAATTCTTTAAAATCCTTGGAAATAGGAATTAAGTTGTTATTGATCATAATGTCCTTTGAGTTAATGGCATCTATATGGTCCACATTAACAATGTACGATTTATGGGCTCTATAAAATTTGTTCTTGGGCAATTTCTCCAAATAATCCTTAAGCGGAGAACGCACCAAAAATTTCTTGTCCACTGTATTCACCTCCAAATACACATTGTCTGCCTTGATAAATTGGATATCGCTAAACTGAATTCTG
>JAUICT010000316.1 GCA_030429325.1 Bacteroidia bacterium | reverse complement strand
GCCGAAGGACTGCCCGCGTTTCCTTTCCGAACCGATAGTTTTGAGTTGGGCACTTCCAAGAAAACATATCAATACGATCCCCATGCATTTTAAATATAAAATAGGAAGCTTTCTAATCGTATTATTGTTGTCCACTAATCGGATTTCGGCGCAAGAAAAGTCGGTGCAGGATATCGGTTCATATGACTTTCAGGCAGTGCCGGCCCCCAAATGGACAGCGTTAATGGAGCGTACCTCGGGTTGGTTTGGGGCAGATGGGATATTTACCATTCCTTTAGATGGTGTGGAAAATCAAGGAGACGGAGAAAAAGAGACCCTCTTTATTTTTAGCGACACCTATGTAGGAGAGGTTGTAAACAATGTGCCAAAACCAGGTAATGTTATGGTGAACAATACCACCGCATGGATGAAGGGGCTGGAACCAAAGAAATCGGCCATTGATTTTGAGTACAATTTGGATGATGATGGGAAGCCAACATCCTATTTTGTTCCAAATAATAGAAATGCCAAAGCCAATGAGTATTTCTGGTTGGGGGATGGGTTTATAAACCATCATAAGGACAATGCGCTCTACTTATTTGCCTATCATGTACATAAAACCGGTCCCAATGTTTTTGATTTTGAACAGACCAACATAACATTGTTGAAAGTTGATGACCCTACCAAAGAGGGAATCTCCAAGTCAACTCAAATCGCAACCGATTTAGGGTTTGTACACCCAACAGAAGGGCGGGTATATTTCGGTAGCGGACTTTTCGTGAACACTAAACAAGCAAACGCTCCAAACCCAGATGGATATGTTTACATCTATGGTATCATGGAACGGCAAAAGTCCTTGATAGCCGCAAGGGTACTACCTGAAAATATTGAAAATGTTGACGAATGGCGTTTCTGGAACGGTAGGGAATGGGTGGTGCAAAAGGAAGAGGTCGCGGAAATAACAAATGCAGTTTCCAACGAACTCAGCGTAACTCCAACAGAAGACGGCAATTTTTTACTCACGTTTACGGTTTTGGGCCTTTCCGATAAGGTAGGTATACGTGTGGGGACAAGCCCTGTGGGGCCCTTTGGTGAAATCCATGAGGTGTATACTTGCCCGGAATACAAGGAAAAAGGACTTTTTCCGTACAACGCAAAAGCGCATTATCATTTATCAAAACCCGGGGAACTGTTGATCAGTTACAATACAATTACGCTAAACTTTTGGGAAGATATTCAAAAAGACGCGAGTATATATCACCCTAGATTTATAAAAGTAAAATATAAGTAAACGAGTACTGGACTTAAAAAAAACATATGAAAAACTGGATAAATGGAATGACAATTAGGGTAAGTATTTTGTCAATTGTCATGACGAGTATAGGTTGCAAAGACAAAACAAAAGAAACACCGATAGCGGATAATAATGAAGAACCAGAGACTATTGTTGCTGTAACATCCCCTAAATGGAGCCAGCTCTTTATTAAAAATGAAGGATGGTTTGGGGGAGATGGCATTTTTGGAATTCCTATGGATGGCAAAGAATTTGTTGCCGCAACAGATAGCACGGTCACACTTTTTACTTTTGGGGACACCATGATTGGCCATCATGATGGGCAAAGCTTACAGCCGGAAGATTTTTTAATGATCAATAACTCCGTGGGAATCCTGAAAGGCAAAGAACCAAATGCAGATAATATTACGTTCCATTGGAAAGAAAGCGAGGGTCAACAGGCCAAAGCACTTTTTAAGCCCAACACACCAAACTCCAGACCACATGATTATTATTGGTTGGGAGATGGATTTGTAAACACAGAGGGAGACGAAAACCTTTATGTTTTTGCTTACCCGGTTCGGGAAAAAGATACCACGGGTATAGGAGGTTTTAATTTTGAACAAGTTGGCGTAAATTTATTGCAAATACCCAAGAACAGTACGCCTCCGTATTTAGATCATACCCAATTGGAAACTCCATTTTTTGATTCAGCAACCCAAACTTCATTTGGCAGTGCCATTTATGTGAACACGGAATCAGCGGGAGCTCCGGACCCCGATGGCCATATCTATACATATGCGGTGTCCAACCAAGAAGGTACCAAGGGCCTGTTGGTCGCAAGGGTATTGCCCGAGTATTTGACAAAGTTTGATCACTGGAAATTTTGGAACGGTCAAGATTGGGTGGCAGAAATGGAAGAAGCAATTATGATAGCCAAGGATGTTTCCAATGAAATGAGCGTATCCCCTTTATCTGATGGCAGAATTGTATTGACCTACCAACGTTTTACCATGGGACCTGAGGTGACCATACAAATTGGCGAGTCCCTCGTTGGGCCATTTGAGGAGCCTGAAATAGTGTATTTGACCACTGAGAATGATACCCATAAAACCTATTTCACATATAACGCCAAGGCTTACCCGCACCTATCTGAACCTGGTACTCTCTTAGCAAGTTATAATGTGAATTCATTTGATTTTTGGGCAGATATTTTAAAGGACCCCAATCTATACAGACCACGGTTCCTTGAAATCTCATTGGAATAGTGACTTAACGTTTAATGTCTATACTATAAGTGAATTGGTCTGCCCGGTAATAACCTATGTTATATTCTATAGGCCTATTGCCAGGGTCGTAGACCACCCGCTTTCTTTGAAGAATGGCCGAATTTATTGGAACCCCCAATTTCACAGCCAGGAATTTATTGGCTAGAATAGCACTGATTTGTTCCCTGGAAAGAACAGGGATGGTATGGTATTCGTGTTCCAGAATATCGTAGAGATGGCGTTCAAAATCCTCATTTCCCGTAATGCCTACCCTAGGGTGAAAATAACTGACGAAATAAACAAAAGGGCCGTTGTCCAAGCCGCGTAGTCTTTCCAGTTTAAAGAGTTCTTGCCCCTCTTTTACTTCCAATTGTTCCGAAATTTCGGCATCTGCCTTAATTTTTGAAACCTTAATTTCATAATTTCTAAAATTAATGCCTTGGGCGTGCATTTCTTGACTAAAGCTGACCCAATTGGAAAGTTTGGTCTCGACCTGTTTTTTTGCAACCTTGGTGCCAACGCCTTTTTTTCTTGTCAACAACTTTTCTTGAACCAACCTATTGGTGGCCTGTCTAATAGTATTCCTGGAAATTCCAAGTCGTTTGGACAGGTCGACTTCCTTAGGCAGAAATTTGCCATTTTGATATTCTGGGTCATTGATCATATCCCTTAATATCTTCTCAACTTGAAGATGCAAGGGTACCGGACTGTCATGATCAATACTAAGAGACTTTAGGTTTTGTATGTTCTTTTGTTCAGACATTATGCAAACTTATAAAATTTGTACGTAACATATGAAAACCAAGTCCTGTTGTAAGTGTACTTTTGTTTCTTGGAAAGCACCTTCTTCTTGAACCATGAACGGAAAACCACAGACCCTGGAGCTGCCCAAGAGGTCAGCGCCCCTGTTTTTTTCTTTTGTTCATCCACCATTCCAGTCGTGTGTCTGGCTTAAAACGTGTGGGTCGGGGGTGGGTTTCGGCTCTTTCGATTTTTAGATTGGTAAGGTCTGAGACGACCGACCATATCGTTCCGAACTTTTCTTTTTTTAGGTCGAGGCAAACACAGTCATCAGACAGGATCTCCTTGGCCAAAGCAAGATCCATAGTTTCTATGGTAGCCAAGATGTTTTTCAAGGAATTGTAGCGCTGTATGCTTTTGCTCCACGCAACCCCGCCTTGATCATATGGTTTCATTTCCGGGGTGACAAATTGATTGGTAATATGAATGTGCCTTTCAT
>JAUICT010000315.1 GCA_030429325.1 Bacteroidia bacterium | reverse complement strand
TCATGGAGGCATTACCAAAACACAGAAGGAGGAAAAGCTCAACCTCTGGTTGGAAGGAAAGTTGAATACCATGGTGGCCACCAATGCCTTTGGCATGGGCGTGGACAAACCAGATGTCCGTTTGGTGGTTCATTACCAAATCCCGGATAGTCTGGAGAGCTATTTCCAAGAAGCCGGAAGAGCAGGAAGGGATGGAAAACCTTCAACCGCCATTATTTTGACCACATTGGAAGACCAAGAACGGGCAAAGCAACAATTTCTTTCCAACTTGCCGGATGTAGCTTTCGTAAAGAATGTTTATTCCAAGTTGAACAACTATTTTCAGATTTCTTATGGAGAGTCCCTAGAAGAACCTTTGGAATTTAGATTCAATAAGTTCTGTAAACGGTATGACCTTAATCCAAATACCACATATAATGCACTGAGAATCCTGGACCAAAATTCCGTTCTCTCCCTATCGGAAAACTTTAAGGAAAAAACCCTGTTGCAATTTGTAGCATCAAAAGCGGGTATTTTTTCTTATCTGGACAAAAACCGTACCTCTGCACCAATTATACAGACCATTCTCCGAACCTATGGAGGAATAACGGAATATGAGACCAAAATAAACCTGCATCTACTATCCAAGAAAACTAGCAAGAATGAAAAAGCATTAAAAAAACTCTTGAAACAGTTGCAGGACGATGGTATTGTAAAATATCAGAACAACACGAGTGATTTGGAAATCAATTTTTTGGTTCCAAGGGAAGATGACCACACCATAAATCCCTTTGCCAAGAAAATTCGTGAACTCAATGCTGTGAAACAAGGCAACATGGAGGCCATGCTGGGTTACATCCAGAACAAGAAAATTTGCAGAAGCATCTATCTTTTAAAGTATTTTGGAGAAAATGCGAAGGAAAAGTGCGGTACATGCGATATTTGCACCAAAGGGAACAAGCTAAAATCCCCTGTGAAATTGGAGGAAAGAATCCTAGCCCTTTTAAAACTTGGCCCAAGTACTTCCAGAGAGTTGGAGAAAGCAACTGGGGCGAATGAAAAGGTCCTATTGCAGGCTCTACAAGGTCTTCTGGAAGATGAAATGATTGTTTTAAACCCTATTAATGAATATGCCATCAGAGAATAAATTGCGAATTGTTTTTATGGGCACCCCAGATTTTGCCGTGGCCAGTTTTAAAAGTATCCTTGAAGCGGGTTTTAAAGTCGTGGGAGCAATCACGGCTCCGGACAGACCTGCTGGCAGGGGACGAAAAGTGCAGGCATCAGCAGTAAAACAATTTGCTCTGGAACATCAAATAAAAGTATTGCAGCCAACCAATTTAAAGGATGAATCTTTTTTGGAAGCGCTACGGGAGCTAAAAGCTGATTTACAAGTAGTGGTCGCTTTTCGGATGTTACCCAAAGTAGTATGGCAAATGCCAAAATATGGTACGTTTAACCTGCATGCCTCGCTCCTGCCCCAATATAGAGGTGCAGCGCCAATCAATTGGGCCATTATTAACGGGGAAACAGAAACAGGGGTCACTACATTTTTTATAGATGATAAGATTGATACCGGGAGCATCATCCTTCAAAAGAAAGAAGTCATCCTTCCAGAAGACAATGCAGGGACATTGCATGATAGATTGATGGAGCTTGGAGCCAATCTGGTGGTGGAAACCTGCCAACAGATAGTTTCCGGTACTGTCAATCGTTTGCCACAAAAGGAAACTGAAGACCTTAAACCTGCGCACAAAATCCATAAAGAAACCTGCCGTGTGGATTGGGAGGCCCCTTTGGAGGATATACACAACCTTATCCGTGGCTTGAGCCCCTACCCTGCCGCATGGACCCATTTGGTAAACCATGGCAAAGAAGAGGCCATAAAAATATATGAAACCCAGATGGAGTCCAAAACCCACAAACAACCAAACGGGCAGCTTCTGGTTGAAAAAAAAGCATTGAAGGTAGCCGTGAGTGGCGGTTACCTGCACATTTTGGAATTGCAACTTCCAGGGAAACGAAAAATGAAAGTTTCTGAAGTTTTAAATGGTTTGAACCTGGATGAAAATGCACACCTTCGCTAAACCCCTACAGTTAAAGGGCTGGGAAAAATCCGTTGTTTTTTCTGACTTTATCAACAAACGTTTCAAGTTATCAACAAAAACCCCTATTTCCCACGGTTTTACTTGCGTTAAATGCAAATCCGTATAAATTTGTTCAGCATTAAAATTATTTTAACAACAATTAATTTAATTCCATTATGAACAAAACAGAGTTAATCGATGCTATGGCAGCCGATGCGGGCATCACTAAGGCAGCAGCCAAAAAAGCATTGGAATCTTTCTTAGGAAATGTAGAGGGATCTCTTAAAAAAGGAAACAGAGTTTCCTTGGTTGGTTTTGGTTCTTGGTCCGTTTCAAGAAGAAACGCCAGGGAAGGTAGAAATCCACAGACTGGTAAGACCATCAAAATTGCAGCTAAGAACGTAGTAAAGTTCAAAGCAGGTGCAGAATTGAGTGGTGCAGTAAACTAATCAATTAGTATTAAAATATATCAAAGCACTTCTCCTTAGAAGTGCTTTTTTATTTTCAGGATGCTTTTGTTTTTGTAAATGTTGTATATTATACAGCAATTAAAGTCTAGTAGTCCATGAAAATGGTGAGCCTAAAGCCTCAAAAAGGAAAGTTACTTGTTGCAGAACCTTCCCTGACTGGAGATGTTTCTTTCAACAGATCTGTGGTGCTTATCGCAGAGCATAACCATGAAGGCTCTGTTGGGTTTATCCTCAACAAACCTTTGGACTACACCATTTGCGACCTTATTTCTGAAATCACCATCCCTTTTAAAGTATTCAATGGTGGCCCTGTAGAGCAAGACAACCTATATTTTATCCATAAAGTTCCGAATTTGATTGAGGACAGTGTTGAAATCTCAGATGGTATTTTTTGGGGAGGAAACTTTGAAAAAATCGTGTCACTGGTCAACAATGGAATTATTACCGAACAGGACATTCGTTTCTTTCTGGGCTATTCTGGGTGGGGTTCTAGGCAACTGGACCAAGAACTATCCTCTAAATCATGGATAGTAGTAAAAAACGAGTATGAAAGTGGTATCCTGGAAAAATCATCCATTGCTTTTTGGAAAGAAAAAATGGTGGAACTTGGCGGGGATTATCTATTATGGTCCAACGCTCCTGAGAATCCTGCACTCAACTAGTTTGTGCCATTCTTGCCTTGGCGTTCAATTTTCCCACTAGATTTTTACCAATCTCATTCTTAAATACCTTTTTTCGATATTTACTTATCGGTTGGATTCCAACAATACTATTGGTTATAAAAAGCTCATCTGCTTTTTGAAGTTCAAAGGGAGAAATGGACTCTTCCACAAATTGATAGGCTTCGGTAGCTTCCACAATCTCAATGATTTTTTTTCTGATAATACCGTCCAAACAACCATCTGCCAAAGGTGGAGTTTTGATTGTGTCTCCGTGGACCACAAAAAGATTCCCGCTAATGGCTTCCACCACCTGTTTGTCCGTGTTGATCAACAAACAACTGTCATACCCATTTTCTTGGGCATACACGCTGGCAACTACATTGAGCAGCTTGTTGGTACTCTTAAGGTTAGACAACATATCCCTATTGACGTAATAGTCCTTAAAAAGCCCAACTTCATAAGGGTTTTCCGAAATCAGATAGAAAGGGGACTCCATTTTTTCAACTTCAATGAGGTAAGACACTGTATTGGTCAAGGGACTGTATAAACCCCCATCATTTCTAAAAACAGTGACGCGCACC
>JAUICT010000314.1 GCA_030429325.1 Bacteroidia bacterium | reverse complement strand
AACAACTTGCAATGAACCGTTGGCAAAATTTTGCGTATTTAGGATTCCGTTTAAATTGTCCAGGCTATTCGTTCTTGTGCTAAACCTATCAACACTGTTGGATTCCGTGACCCCAACAAACTCAGAGCTGAAATCACGCTCTTTGTTTCGATAGAAGACGCCTAGCTCAGCATCAAACTTTTTGTTGGATTCGCCTTCTTCACCCTCTTCATTAATAATATTGATTACATCATTTATGTAACCGTTGTATTCAATATCTTCAATCAATTGTGCGGCTTTTCTTTGATTAAAACCACCTTGTGAGTTTAGTGCCACGGAAGTTTCTGGGGCAGCATCAAAGAATACTTGGTTTCTGATTCGGTTAGGTTCATCGGCATTAAGCAAATTGTAACCACCTGCCCAAGTCAATTGATTGTTCTCGAAAAGCTTATGCTCACCTATAAGCTGCGTGACCAACAATCTGGTTTGTTTGGTGTTTTGATCTCTAACAAATTCCAAGGGAATCCCAAAACTTCCAAAAGCTCCTGTATCATCACTAACCTGTGCCTCGCCGTTTCTACCAAATTCTACAACTTCATCTTTTAATGTGTTGAGAAAAGTGGTGGTGGATTTTATCTTGTTCTTATCGTTTATATAATAGGTTAAGTCCAGTAACCCGGTATTGGTGATTTCTGACTCATATGTTGTATAGTCAGATGCGCCTACTTGAACAAAACCATACTCCAAGATTTGATAGACGCCTTCATTATGTCTGAAGCTTTCATTATGCGAACCTGTTAGAATGAAAGAAAGCTTATTGTCAAAAAGTTTTTTACCAAAGGTTAGGTTTAACCCATAATTCAATGGGTTTTCTTTGGTAGCCGGATCCCAAGATTGCTCAGTCAATTGTTGAACAAGCGTTCTATTTGAATCATAAAAGCCAAATGTGGTTTCGTCATCCAAATTTGGGGAAACTAAAAAGTTGTCATTGACCCCGTCTTGATAAACGGAAGTGTTTAAACCACCAGAAACACCTATGCTCAACTCTGAGGCTCCAGCAAGTTCCCTGGAGGCAATATCGATATTACCAGAAGCTTGATCTGCTGAGGTTCTGGCAGAATAGGTTTTACTAATACTAATGTTTTGGATAACCCTTGTAGGGAACAAACCTAAGTTTATGTTTTTTCTGTCCACATTATCCGATGGTATGGGTAGGCCATTCAATGTTGTTGATAGGTATCTGTCACCTAGGCCTCTAACAAAAATGTCACCTGAAGCTTCGCTTTCTGTTACTCCGGAAATTTTGGTTGTTGCGGTTTTGGCATCGGAGATACCCAAATCGCCGAGCTCTTGCGCGCCAATGCTTTCGACTACCGTAACTGCTCTTTTTTGGTCTAGTAATAGTGCCGTTTGAGAGTCTTTTCGGGCAACAGTGGTAATAACCACTTCATCAAGTGCAAAACCAGCCGAGGCACTCATGGGCACATTTATGCTGGTTACCTTACCGGCTTCAACGGATACATCGGGAATTTCTACAGTCTCATAGCCTAAATAGCTATAAACAACAGTATAGGTGCCCGGTTCCAGACCAGCTACTTCATATAAACCATCAAAGTCAGATGTGGTTCCTGTGGTTGTCCCTTTAATCAGAACATTTGCAAAGGCCAAAGGCTCATTATTGAGCTCTTTGTCGGTCAGCTTACCCACGATACTTCCTGTGGTTTGCTGCGCTACTGCTTGCATAGATGCCGCAAGCGTAAAAATCAGTAAAAAATATTTCATTATCAGCTTAGTATTTGGCGCAAAGAACGCCACAGGCTGTAAAAGCGATGTTAGCTGTGTGTTAAGTGTTTATTCGAAAACTGTTACAATAATGTTAGGAGATTAAATCAACGTTAAGCATTTATGGCATTATAGTATTATCTTTACATTTGGGCGATTAACCTTGAAATACCATCCCATGAAAACGAAGGATATTAAGATTTTACTTGTTGATGATGAGCCTGATATTCTGGAAATTGTAAGCTACAACCTTTCTTCTGAGGGCTATGAAGTCTTTACCGCAAAAAATGGCGTAGAGGCTGTGGCCAAGGCCAAAAAGAAAAACCCGCATTTGATCATCATGGATGTTATGATGCCCGAAATGGACGGTATAGAAGCCTGTGAAGTAATTCGTAATACCCCAGGGCTGGAAGATACCATCATCACTTTTCTCACGGCTCGTGGTGAAGACTATTCCCAAGTGGCCGGTTTTGATGCCGGTGCGGATGATTACATTACCAAACCCATAAAACCAAAGGTTTTGGTGAGCAAGGTGAAAGCCCTTTTGCGAAGACTTAAGGAAGAAAAGAAAGATCTTGAGGAGATTGTCAAGGTGGGCAACATCGTGATTAACAGAGAAGAGTACAAGATCATCAATGACGGAGAGGAGATCATACTCCCCAGAAAAGAATTTGAACTTTTATCACTTTTGACTTCCAAGCCCAGCAAGGTTTTTAAGCGAGAGGTCATTTTGGATAAGGTCTGGGGCAACGAGGTGGTTGTTGGTGGCCGTACCATTGACGTGCACATCAGAAAACTGCGTGAAAAAATAGGAGATCATCACTTTAAAACCGTTAAGGGAGTAGGGTATAAGTTTGTTCTATAATGGCCATACAATTAAGGAAATCCTATAAGTTTGCCTTACGGTCATCCCTCCTCATTACTATATTTACAACCGGTTCAATTATTGCCTTCCAGATTCTTAATGGGCAAATGCTGTGGTTGCACAGCCTAGCTTTTGCATTGGTTTGTTTTGTTATCTGTTTTGCCGTGCTACAGATTCGGGTGGAACGGTTCATATACAGGCGTATCAAAAAAATCTATGATGATGTTTCCTTGCTGGAATCATCAAGTTTTTCATCCAGACCGGTCACTACGGACATGAAAACCCTCACCGAAGAAATAGAAAAATTTGCAGAAGGAAAGAAAATTGAGATTGATACCCTTAAAATCAGGGAAGAATATCGGAGGGATTTTTTGGGGAATGTATCACACGAGCTTAAAACGCCCCTCTTTACCGTGCAAGGTTACATCCTTACCCTGCTGGATGGAGCGATGAAAGACAAGAAGATCAGGGAAAAATACCTTCAACGGGCCAACAAGGGGGTGGAGCGCTTGATCTACATTGTAAAAGATTTGGATTTGATCACGAAGTTGGAAGTGGGCGAACTCAAATTGGATCGCGAAAACTTTGACGTGATCGAGCTTATCCAAAATGTGTTTGACCTTTTGGAAATGAAAGCGGCCCAAAAGGAAATTACACTAACCTTTGATATGGAGTATCCCGATCCCATTTATGTGAATGCCGATAGGGAGAAAATGCAACAAGTCATCAGCAATTTACTGGTCAACTCCATTAAGTACGGCTCTCCCAAAGGTACTACCGAGGTGAGTGTGGAAAATTTAATCAAGAACAAAGTCATTATCAGGGTCACCGATAATGGCGAAGGCATACCAAGACAGCACATTCCTAGACTTTTTGAACGGTTTTACCGGGTAGACCAGAGCGGAAGCCGCAGTGAAGGGGGGTCAGGACTGGGACTTTCCATTGTAAAACACATTATTGAAGCCCACGGTGAAAAAATCTATGTGGAGAGTGAAGAAGGAATCGGGTCGGAATTTTCGTTTACGATGGAGAAAAAGACCGAAAACAAATCTTCATAATCAACTTCGGATTCAAACTGGGCCAATCCTTCAAATTCATCCATTCGGTTTAAATCTTCCAAAACAAAGTTTTCCTGGATGTTGTAAGGGACCAATCCGTGTTT
>JAUICT010000313.1 GCA_030429325.1 Bacteroidia bacterium | reverse complement strand
AGCAATAATTCTTCCTCTGTGGGCTCTGGGAGGGCATCGTGGGTTTTTACCACTATTTGCTCCACAAGCTTTCGGTCTTGTTCGGCCACGGAACTGGCAGGCTTGGATTTGGCAAACTTTACCAAGTCTGCGGTCTGCAATATTTTCTGAAATTGTTTTAGGGTTTCATCGTCCAACTTTAGCTCTCCGGCATCTTTTAGCATCTCCAACTTGGTGATCAGCTGTTCCGTGGTGCTTTCCATGGCAGAAACATGTACTTCGTCCTCTAGGTACAAGCGAACAATGTCCGTAAGCTCAGAATAGTATTTTTTGTACTCATCTTGAATGAGGTATCTAGAGTTTTCCAACTTTTTCAACTCCATCAAAGCCCGGTCATAAGGCGGCAGCAAGGCCACCTTTTCCGCTTCGGTGAGGGGCTTTTTTCTTAGGAAGAACCAATAGACCAAGCCGCCAACCACGAGTAACCCCAAGAGGACCCAAAGTAAAGTTTTCCAGAGTTCGGCATTGCTGCGTTCCACTTGTATCAAGGGTTTGATGTCGTACATCTTTTGTTTGGTGGTATCCACGGCCACATCGCCCACTTTTATATTAAAAGAGTCTGTGAAAAAAGGCTGTTCATTAATGGCGATACGCTGCGGGGGGATAGTGTATGCGCCACTATCAAACTGGGTGAGGGCATAAATGCGTTGCAAGACAACCTTATCATTGTTCTTAATGGTGTCCCCTATAATGGCTTCCACCGTTTCCAAAGGAGAAAAAGTCTGTCCTTCTGGAAAATGGACCACATTGGTGGAATCGGTTTCCACAGTGATGGTGTATTTTATCTGCTCCCCAATTTTTATGGATAAGGTATCCACATCAGTGGAAATTTTGGAATCGGTTTGTGACCATCCCGAAAAGGGCAATACAAAAAAGCATAGCAGTGTCACCAACACAAATGGTGTCGGGACATTTTGAATTTTCAATTTTGAATTTTCAACGTGCATTATCCCCTTCGTTTAAAATAGCCCAACAATTTTCTTACATAACTCTCATCTACCCTGCAATTGATGACACCGCAGCCACTTTTGGTAAATGAATCCATAAAATAGCCTACTTTTTCTTTGTGAAACTGACCGTAAGCAGAGCGAACTTTTTTGGACTGGGTATTTACCAGTTGCATGGTTCCGGTTTCCGCATCCATCATTTGTACCATACCCAGATTGGGAATGGATTCTTCCCGTTCGTCAAAAACACGAATGCCAGTTACATCATGTTTATTGCCTACAATGCGGAGTGTATTGTCGTATTCGTCGGCTACAAAATCCGACAGTATAAAAACGATGGCCTTTTTCTTCATTACATTGGTGAGAAACTTTAAGGCTTCGGCAATATTGGTCTCACTGCTTTGTGGGGTAAACTCTAAAAGCTCACGGATGATACGGAGCACATGACTTTTCCCCTTTTTGGGAGGAATAAAGAGCTCTACTTCATCGGAGAATAAAATTATCCCCACTTTGTCGTTGTTCTGTAATGCTGAAAAGGCCAGTGTTGCCGAAATTTCGGTAATGACTTCTTTTTTAAACTGATTGGATGTTCCAAAAAGTTCGGAGCCGCTCACATCCACCATCAACATCATGGTGAGTTCCCTTTCTTCCTCAAAGACCTTAACGTAGGGCTCATTGTACCGAGCTGTAACGTTCCAGTCAATGGACCGTACGTCATCCCCAAATTGGTATTGGCGCACTTCACTGAAGGTCATGCCCCTACCTTTAAAGGTAGAGTGGTACTCCCCACCAAAAATATGGTCGGAAAGACGGCGTGTCTTTATCTCAATTTTACGTACCTTCTTAAGTAGTTCCTTTGTGTCCATTGGGTTCAAAAAATAGGTTTTCGGGTTGGTTTAAAGCATTGCTACTTTGACCGAGAAACATTGAACCGTTACGGTACTTCTACCTCGTTTACGATTTTGTTTATGATTTCTTCCGAGGTGATGTTTTCTGCTTCTGCCTCATAGGTTATCCCGATACGGTGCCGCAAGACATCGTGCACAACGGCCCTAACATCTTCGGGGATTACGTAACCACGCCTTTTGATGAAGGCATAGCACTTGGAAGCATTGGCCAAGTTGATGCTTCCCCTTGGGGAGGCCCCAAAACTTATTAGTGGCTTTAGGCTTTCAAGATTATATTTTTCAGGATATCGGGTGGCGAAAACCAGATCCAGAATGTATTTTTCAATTTTTTCATCCATGTACACCTCCCGTACCGCCTGTTGGGCACTTAGAATCTGCTTAATGCTCACCACAGGTTTTACTTCCTCATAGGAGCCCTTGAGGTTTTGCCGGATAATAAGCTGCTCTTCATTGAGCTTGGGATAATCTATTACCGTTTTCAACATAAAACGGTCTACCTGCGCTTCGGGAAGCGGATAGGTACCTTCTTGTTCCACAGGGTTTTGGGTGGCCATAACCAAAAAGGGAGCGTCCAGTTTAAAGGTTTCGTCCCCAATGGTCACCTGCTTTTCCTGCATGGCCTCCAATAAAGCGGACTGTACTTTGGCCGGCGCCCTATTGATCTCATCCGCGAGTACGAAGTTGGCAAAAATGGGCCCCTTTTTAATGGAGAAATCGTTTTCCTTGATATTGTAAATGAGTGTCCCGATCACATCCGCAGGCAAAAGGTCGGGAGTAAATTGGATTCGGCTAAAACTACCTTTTACGGCCTTGGCCAAGGTATTGATGGCCAAAGTCTTGGCGAGCCCGGGAACCCCTTCCAAAAGAATGTGGCCCTGACCCAAAAGGCCAATCAGCAACCGCTCCACCATGTGTTTTTGGCCCACAATGGCCTTGTTCATTTCTCCGGTAAGCAGGTCAATAAAAGCACTTTCTTGGGCAATTTTCTCATTCACAGCACTAATATCTATAGTAGTGTTTTCTTCCATATAAACTTTTATTGTTAGATGTTTAAGTCAGTGTGTATGCTAAGAGGTGCAAAATGAAAATTTATTTAAAATTGACCTGTTAATTAATGGTTAAAAAAAACGGTAAACCCCTAGTTTTATGAAGGATTTAAGGGTTTAATTTTATACTTTCAACCCATATGAAAGAGAGAGATACGTATTCCAGGATCATTGCTGGAACCATGACATGGGGAAGTTGGGGCAAAAAACTTTCCAAAAACGAAATGATTGATTTGATGCAGCATTGCATTGAATTGGGGCTTACCACTTTTGATCATGCCGATATTTATGGTAGCTATTCCACCGAGGCTGATTTTGGCCAGGCCTATGCCGAAAGTGGGATCAAGCGGGAGGATATCCAATTGATTTCAAAGTGTGGCATACAGATAACCCGAGGCAGGGACAATCGCATCAACCATTACGAATACAGTAAGGATTACATTATTTGGTCTGCTGAGCAATCCCTTAAAAAGTTGAATACAGAATATTTGGATCTGCTCTTACTGCATCGTCCCAGTCCGTTGATGGAACCCCATGAAATAGCGGAAGCCATTGATGCTTTATTGAAAAGTGGCAAGATCAAACAGTTTGGGGTTTCCAACTTTACCCCGTCCCAAGTGGCCATGTTGGAGAAGACCATTCCTGTTTCGGGAAACCAGGTAGAATTTTCACTGACATATGATTCTCCCATGTACGACGGAACGTTTGATGATTGCATCGCAAATAATAGAATGGCTATGGCGTGGAGCCCTTTGGGAAGTTTGTTCCGGGAAGAAACGGAACAGACCCAACGAATCAAAAAGACCTTGGTTCCCATGATGGAAAAATATGGGGCTGATGAAAGTCAATTGCTTTTGGCAT
>JAUICT010000312.1 GCA_030429325.1 Bacteroidia bacterium | reverse complement strand
CCAGTAAAAATATTCTTCTCCAAAAATGTCCTTTTCCGCCAAGTACGCATAGAATGTAGCAAACCCCTCATGCAACCAATGATGACTTCCGCTCTCCTCCGTCACCAAGTTTCCAAACCATTGATGGGCAAGTTCATGCGCATTTACATTGACGTAGTTTTTATCTGGAAAAGCAATGGAATCCACCACAAGCGTATTGGAAAAAATAGTGGCTCCCGTATTCTCCATACCGGCATATAAAAAATCCTGAACGGGAATCTGTTTGTAATTCTGCCAAGGATAAGGCACCCCTATTTCCTTTTCCAAAAAATCAAAAATCTGTTGGGTATACCGATACGTGGGTTCAGCTTTTAGGCTGTCCTTGGGTTCATAATACAGTTCAATGGGTACTCCAGAGGTGGATTGAATAGTCTCCTTGTCAAAATTACCAATGGCAAACGCTACGAGATAGCTGCTCATGGGTTTTGTCATATCAAACTGCCATAGAAAAGCTTTTGAGTCTGGAAGTGTGTCTTTCTTTTTCAGTTTTCCATTGGCAATGACCTGATAGTCTTCTTTCAAAATAATGTCCAAGTCAAACTCTACCTTTTCCGTCATGTCATCAAAACTGGGCAACCAATGACTGGTGTACTTCCCTTGACCTTGGGTCCAGATTTGTTCGTTCCCTTCAACAGCATCGTCCCATCCCAAAAAATAGACTGTTTGCTTGGGCTGTGCATTGTAACTTAATTGAAGTTGGTGCGAATCCCCTTTTTTAAATTCATTTTCTATGATGATATTTTTGTCAGTGTTCGTATAGGGTATTGAATTTCCATCAAGTTCAACCTTGGAAAAAGTCATATTGTGAGCATCCAAAAAAATGGAATCCACATCCTTAAGTACTTCAAACGTATAGGTGACCATCCCTTTTATTTTTTGTTCCTGAGTAATGGGTTCAACAAAAACCTTGGCATGGGTAAAATCCACCTTATCCTGAACTTGGGCACTCAGTAATTGCACAAATAGGAAAAAAATAAGAGTCGGGCTCAGCTTCATACCGTCATACTATCAAAAGTCCTTCCAAATTACATATTTTAGTTTGATGAATCCCAATTTTCTGCAAACTCCCATTCCCTATTTAAAAGGTGTTGGCCCCAACCGGGCGGATACCCTCAAGGCAGAACTGGGCATTGAAACCTATCGAGACCTGCTCCATCTATTCCCCAATCGGTATTTGGACAGGACCCAGTATTACAAAATTGCCCAATTGCAGCCCAGCGGAGCCGATGTCCAAATTGTTGGAAAAATCATCCATCTAAAAACGGTGGAACAGAAACGGGGAAAACGCTTGGTGGCCACTTTTGTTGATGAAACCGGACAAATGGAACTGGTCTGGTTCCGCGGCCACAAATGGATAAGGGAAAATCTGAAAATCAATGAACCTTACGTGGTTTTTGGAAAGGTTTCACGATATGGTAGTGCCTTTTCAATGCCCCACCCCGATATGGAGCTCCTGTCCGAACATCAACAAGGGGTAAAAATTGCCATGCAGCCCATTTACCCTTCCACCGAAAAGCTTGTGGCCAAGGGTATCACCAATCGGGTTATAGGGAAAATGATGCAGCAATTGTTTTTGGAATCCAAAGGACAGTTCCCTGAGTCTTTGTCCAATACTATTCGGGAAGAATTACAACTCATTTCAAAAAGCGAAGCACTTTTCAACATTCACTTCCCAAAAAACCAAAACTTACTGGCCAGGGCGCAGTTTCGGTTAAAATTTGAAGAGTTGTTTTTTGTGCAAATGCAGCTCATCTCCAAAAAAATGCTTCGCAAACAGAAAATCAAAGGGATGCCTTTTGAGGCTGTAGGCGAAAAGTTTACCGAATTCTTTGAGAACCACTTACCTTTTGACCTTACAGAAGCCCAAAAACGGGTAATCAAGGAAATCCGAAACGATTTGGGCAGCAACGCACAAATGAACCGACTTCTACAAGGTGATGTAGGTTCGGGAAAAACCATAGTTGCACTGATGTGCATGTTGTTGGCCATAGACAATGGTTTCCAGACCTGCCTAATGGCCCCAACTGAAATTTTGGCCACACAACATTACAACGGACTCAAGGAGCTTTTGCAGAATATGGACGTGAAAATTGCCCTATTGACGGGTTCCACCAAAAAATCGGAACGGACCTTACTACACAATCAACTGGAAAATGGCAATTTGAATATTTTAGTGGGCACCCATGCGGTCTTGGAAGACAAAGTGCAGTTTAAAAACCTTGGCTTGGCCATTGTGGACGAGCAACATAGGTTTGGCGTGGCGCAACGATCTAAACTTTGGCACAAAAACCAAACTCCACCCCATATATTGGTAATGACTGCCACTCCAATCCCTAGAACTTTGGCCATGAGTTTATATGGAGATTTGGATGTTTCGGTTATAGATGAATTGCCACCAGGCCGGAAACCCATTAAAACTGTACACCGTTTTGACAGTAACCGACTGAAGGTTTTCCGCTTCATCAAAGATGAAATTAAGAAAGGGCGGCAAATCTATGTCGTATATCCCCTAATCCAAGAATCTGAAGCACTCGATTACAAGGACTTGATGGATGGTTATGAAAGCATTGTCCGGGATTTTCCGCAACCGGAGTATCAAATATCCATTGTCCATGGAAAAATGAAGCCCGCCGACAAGGATTATGAAATGGAACGCTTTGTAAAGGGCGAAACCCAAATTATGGTGGCTACTACGGTGATTGAAGTTGGGGTGAACGTTCCCAATGCATCGGTAATGATCATAGAGAGTGCAGAACGTTTTGGGCTCTCCCAACTGCACCAGCTCCGCGGGCGTGTAGGTCGTGGTGCGGAGCAAAGTTTTTGTATCCTGATGACGGGACACAAACTTTCTGAAGATTCCAAAACCCGGCTACAGACCATGGTGCGTACCAATGATGGTTTTGAAATTGCCGAAGTAGACCTCAAACTCCGTGGCCCGGGGGATTTAATGGGCACCCAGCAAAGCGGCATGCTCAATCTTAAGATTGCAGATATTGTCAAGGATAACCAAATCTTGAAAACGGCACGCTACCACGCCGTTCAATTACTAAAGGAAGACCCAAGATTGGAAAAGGAAGAAAACAAGCCCATACTTATCGCCTATTCCAAAATGATGCAGAACAAGACGATTTGGAATTATATCAGCTAAAAAAAGCCCGACCAATGCCGGGCTTTATCTTTTATCAACTGATTATTAATTGATATCCGTACCTTCCTGCAATCTGGTTATATTGGCGGCTATGGCATCCTTGTTCAATTGGTCTGGGGCACGACCTTCGGCCACTTTAAGGTGTTTAAGGGCGTTCTTATAATCCCCTACCGCAGAATAGCCTCTGGCCAATCCGTAATCCACTGGCCAGGTACCCTTATGATTTTTCGCATTCCACTGGAACACCGCCAGGGCTTCATCTTTTTTCCCTTGGGCAATCAGTTGCCGTCCGTAACCATGAATTTCAAATACTGTACCCAATGGCATGGCTTCATCCATTACCGCTTTGGCCTCAGCAGTCTTTCCCTGTCGCTCCAAAATTTGGGATTTAATGCTCAAGTTGTTAAAATTCTTTTCACTAAAAAACTGTCCCTCAATGGCAGCATTTGCCCAACTTAGGGCCTCATCCAAATCGCCGCCATTATTAAGGGAAAAATTGGCGGCTTGCTCCCAGCTTTGTCTATTGAATCCCGGGCTTGTCTGCAATTGCTGGCGGATTTCTGCCAATATGTTTTGGGTAACATCGGTTTCAACCTTAAATGGAATTTTCTTTTTCTCCCAACTTAATGAAGCTACCGCAGAGTTG
>JAUICT010000311.1 GCA_030429325.1 Bacteroidia bacterium | reverse complement strand
CCGATTTGGGAAATTTTGATCCCGTTTTTCAGGATCGTGATGTATTGGAAAAAATGGTAGTAATGGCCAATAAGGCCGGGGCCATTACCACGACCAATTATGGCGCAATCCCATCCCTGCCCACCAAAGAACAGTTGGAACCTTAAAAATGACCCAAGCCCAATTACATCAGCTACTGCTTTCCCAATTGAAGGAAAACGACCCAATGGTTTTGTTCGACCTAAGATTGGCCACCAATGTAAGCTTGATCCAACAGCTCTTTTTTTCCCTGTATCCTGAAGAAATCCACCAGCACCACTTTCAAAAATTATTGAAACTGCTTCCCAAACTGTTTGCCTTGCGACCTGACGAACTTAAGAAACAGGATTTGCAACGATTAAAAGCAGGAAATTGGTATCAGTCCGAGAAAATGGTTGGCATGCAACTCTATGTGGAGCATTTCAGTAAAGACTTGAAAGGGCTTCAAAAAAAGATACCTTATTTTAAGGAATTGGGCGTCAATTTCCTCCATATCATGCCTATCACCACAAGGCCCAAAGGAGAAAATGATGGGGGATACGCTGTAAACAGCTACCATGAGGTGGACAAAAAGTACGGCACTAAGAAAGACCTGCTGGCCTTGACCACCGAATTTAGAAAGCAGGGGATTTTCCTAATGCTGGATTTTGTGGTCAACCATACCTCAAATGAGTTCCCTTGGGCCAAAAAAGCTGTTCAGGGCGATAAAAAGTATCAAGGCTACTATTACATCTATGAGGACGACACGATTCCGTTGGAGTTTGAAAAAAACTTGCCCGAAGTGTTCCCCGAAACATCACCTGGGAGCTTTACCTATGTTCCCGAAATGGAAAAATGGGTAATGACCGTGTTCAACAGCTACCAATGGGACCTCAACTATACCAATCCCGAGGTCTTCTTGGAAATGCTCACCAACTTGGTGAAACTGGCCGACATGGGAGTGGATGTGGTTCGGTTCGATGCCCTTGCTTTCCTTTGGAAAAAAATGGGGACCATCTGTCAAAATCTCCCTGAAGCACATAGCCTTATTTCACTTTTTAGGATGTGTTTGCAAGTTGTTGCACCAGGCACCATTCTCTTGGCCGAAGCCATTGTGGCCCCAACGGACATCATAAAATATTTTGGGCAAGGGCCTACAAAAGGGAATGAATGTGAGGTGGCCTACAATGCCTCCTTAATGGCTCTTTTATGGAACTCCATTGCCACCAAAAAAACTTCTTTACTCTACAAAAGTTTGGCCCATGTTCCCCCAAAACCAAAGGACTGTACTTGGATCAATTATATCCGTTGTCATGACGATATTGGTTTGGGATATGAAAATCGGTTGATCGAAGAATTGGGTTGGAATCCGGCGCAGCACCGAAAATTTTTGTTGGATTACTATTGCCAAAGGCTCGACTGGTCTCCTGCAAAAGGGCTGCTCTTCATGTACAACCCAAAAACCGGGGATGGCCGAATCACAGGAAGTGCTGCATCATTATTGGGCCTGGAAGAAGGGCTTGCCAAAGAAAACACGGCTTTGATCGATCAGTCTGTTTCCAAAATCATCATGATGCATGCCATTATCATGGCGTTTGGAGGAATTCCCTTGATTTACGCCGGAGACGAAATCGCTACGCTCAACGACTATTCCTTTCGAAACGACCCCTCCAAAAAAGAGGATAGCCGATGGGTAAATCGGCCTACGCAGGATTGGGAAGTTGTTTCTAAATTGGATGATGACAGTTTACCCTCATCCCAAATTTTCCGAAGACTCCAACATCTTATTTCCATCCGAAGGGAGAATCCGATTTTTGCTGACCGCAATGACGTAGAGCTATACCATACTGGGAATGAACACCTTCTTGTTTTTGAGCGAAGTAACCAAAATGAAAGCCTACTTGTTATCAGCAATTTTGATGAAAACCCACAGGTTATGGAGACCAGTTGGGTTAAAAAATTGGGGTATTTTGCGCAAGGAGAACCTACAGATCTAATTTCCGATACAAAAATTAAAATCAACAGCGGTTTATTGGAGATAATGCCCTACCAAATAATTTGGTTGAAAAGGGGTTAGTTGTACCTCACCTTTCTAAGGATTCGTTGGGATTCTTTCAGCGAGAGATATATACTTTGATCATGGGTTTTCAGCAAAGGTCTGGCTTGGTCCATTTGTTCCTTGGCCTCTTCAAAACCGTTCAAATAACAAATAAGATAGGTGGCGGGTAAATGGGTAAGGTCAATTTGTTCAGCTTGGGTCAACGCTATTTTTTTTTCCAGTTTTTGTAGAAGTGCATTGTTGGTGTTGAACACATGGTGCAGGGTTTTCTTATCGTACTGTGGTGGTTCAAAAATAAGCTTGCTATTGATCGTATACTTCCCATTTTCCGAAAAGGTGATCACCATTTCTTCCAACGGATAGTATTTCTGTTGCGTCCCTAGGCCAAGTTGAACATATTCCAACGTGCTGAACGAATCATCATCATAGGCAATGGTTATCTCATCCAAGGCTGAATAAAATAATTTTACCTGCTCATTGATCAACTCTATATCTACCCGGGAATAATAGGTCTTGTTCTTTACTTTTTTCTTTTTCCCGGCCCAACAGACCACAAACTGCTCCTTGAAAACTTTGTAATCACTCGTTAGGTCGGGATGCCTCGTATTCATAAAATTGATGACGGCATCCAACGTGAGCTCAATGTTGTTCCGAGCATGCTGTTCTATGGTGGCCACAACCTCAGAATTGATATCCTTTAATTCAATATCAAAAGCCTTGGGCAAACTAATACTCCCTTCCCTGAAGAAAACGGCTCCACCGTAATACTTCCAAATATTCTTTCGAAGGGCACAGACCTTGCCATTGGACCGAATGGTGACCAACCCTACTACCTTTCCTTCGGGTAAATGGGGAAATGGAATGTTCTCGTATGAAATAATAGGGGGGTTGTCCAAATAGGCATTCACCAAGTTCTGGATCTTGCTGTCGTCGAAAAAATCGACCCCCACAATCTCATTGTCGGCATCCTCCACTCCAACCACGATAAAGGAATTGTTCTTGGGGTTGCTATTGGCCAAAGCACAGACATGCTTTAAAAATTTGGCCTTGCCTTCTTTTTCACCTATGGATATAAAACGCTTCTTGTCGTAAAAACTGTTTTCGTCGTTGTGCGCTAAAAGATTTTTTACCAGTAGGCGTTTATTGATCATGACTAAAGATTTCGGGGTTTAGGATTCGAGTTGAATGCTAAAATTAGCTCAATCATACTTTGTACCTTTTCTTTCAGATTTCTTTAAATAGGCCATAAAAGCACCAATCTTTTTCCCCTCTAGAATTGTTTTGGATTGAATACGTTCAAACTCTTCTTGCGTAATATGCTTTCTGTCCAAACATCGATAAAATTGCGACCTTAGTTCTCCACATGAGGCTTTTGCAATGCTCAAGAATTGGATAAACTCTCGATTGCCATTTCGTTCAAATCCTTCCGCTATATTATCCATTATGGAACCTGAAGAAGCATTCATCTGATTTTTAAGACTATAATCCGTGTTTAACGAGGTAGTTTCCATACAATGCCAAACATCGTTGGAAATTTCTCTGGCCAATCCCCATATTTCCAAATCTTCAAAGCCATTCATCATTTTTTGTTTTTAAACTGTTGGTCCAATCCCTAAAACTCGTAACCCGAAACCTACACTTTGTGTACTATGGTGCTACTAGCTTGGGCTGTGGGCATGACCACCAAATCTGCAATGTTGACGTGATAGGGGCGGGTGACCACAAAAAGGATAATATCCGCAATATCTTCAGGCTTTAAGGGTTGAAAACCTTGGTATA
>JAUICT010000310.1 GCA_030429325.1 Bacteroidia bacterium | reverse complement strand
TACCAGAATCTTGGCCACAGGACTATTGGTATGTATTTTCACCCCTAGTTCTTCGGCCAAACTTTTCATGGCCTTGATAATTTCATACATACCTCCTTTGGGATGCCATGTACCAAGACCAAAATCAGCAAAATTCATGAAATTGTAGAATGATGGTGTCTTGCTGGGCTTCGCACCCAAAAAAAGTACAGGAAATTCTAGGGTTGCAACCAATTTTGGATTTTTAAATTGTCTACGAACCTCTTGACTGATGGTCTTAAAAAACTGGTCTACCCGCAGTACGGTCTCTTTGGTAACCAATTCCATCGGTGAAAGTCCAGGCCGAAGCACCACCTTGTTTATGGCTATGTTGTAATTCTCTTGCGCCTCTGAAATAAAATTTCTTAAATGTTGGCTGCTTCCGGATTCTATGCGTTCAAATTCTTCACATATCTTTTCCATACTATCGCCAATGGATAGGGTATCTTCCTCAAAAAAAACTTTGTAGGCTGGGTCTAAGCGGTCCAATTGGTAGTAATCGGAGGTTTGCTTCCCGAAATCGGCAAAGAACCTTTCAAAGATATCCGGCATCCAGTACCAACTAGGACCAATATCAAAAGTGAACCCATCTTTTATCAGTTGTCTAGCCCTACCGCCAATAGTGCTGTTTTTCTCAAAAATGCTTACATCCAGCCCTGCTTTGGCCAAATGGCAAGCTGCTGAGAGTGAGGAAAAACCAGATCCTATGACAATGACTTTTTTCATGGTGCAAAGCAGCGTTATATGGATTCCATTAATTGGGCAATGGAACCATACGTTTTTACATTTTTGGGAAGATCGTCTTCCGATAACTCCTGTATCTGGTGCCCCAGGACATGTAGCTTGGAGTCAGAGGGCAGTTTCATAATTTCTTTGAACCGATTGAAATAATCGGAGATTTCGTCTTTGGTGGGAGCCACCGTAAAGTAGGAGATAAAATCTATCTTGTGATAATACTTTACCAAGTCCATCAAGCTCTCCAAAGGCATACTCTGGCCCAAGTAAATGGATTTGTAGCCTTTGTTTATGATTTCGTAATTGACATACAGCAACCCAAGTTCATGGATTTCATTTTCTGGGAGATAAAGCGCATAAACATGGTCATCCCTTGAAACTTTCTCCATTTGAAGGGCCTCCGTGTTGCTGTAAATTTTTAGTTTGATGAGATTGCTGATGAAATGTTCATGTGCTGGACTAATGGTATCTGTTTGCCAAAGTAGCCCCAATTCATTCAGAAAAGGGATAAAGACTTCATTGAATGTGTCGCTAAACGATTTTTCAGACAGCAAACTGTCATATGTCTTCAGAAAAAGGGTTTGGTCAAAATTGAGCATGGCCATTTTCAGGTGGTTGATCACATGGTCTTTTTCCCTATCCTTGACCGTAATCTCCTTGACCAAATCCGGAATTTGGGATTCTTCCAGTTTTGCAATCTTTGAAATTTTGTATCCGTGATTGTATAACAGCGTTACGTTCAACAGTTTCTGAAGACTTACAATGTTATAGGTTCTAATGTTGGTATCAGTACGTTCAGGCGTGAAGAGTTTATATCTTTTCTCCCAAATACGGATGGTATGGGCTTTAATTCCTGAAAGGTTTTCCATATCCCGAATACTGAAAGATTTCTTTACGTTGTTCATCTTTTAAGTAAAAACATTAAACAAATTTACAATTTTAACCGGATTGACCTATTTTTTTCTATAAAATTTAAGGAAGAAATTTGAATGTTGATACAGTTTTGGGTAAAAATGTAAATGAGAAAAGATGGAATAAAAAAAACCGCAACATTGTTGCGGTTTTGTGCCCACGACTGGAGTCGAACCAGCACGTCCTTACGAACACTACCCCCTCAAGGTAGCGTGTCTACCAATTCCACCACGTGGGCCGGCTTTTCAACAACGATTGTATTGGGTAATCGTTGAGGGGCACAAATATAATTCTTTTGTAAAATCTGACCTATCAAATTTTGCTTTCATAACTAAAATGAATTTCCGTATCCAAAGCTGCTCAAAATAGGGTGCTGTCTAGTTTTTTTTGAAAAGAAAGTAAGGGTGTGGAGATCTTTTGCCGTAAACATATATAGACTCTGAAATTATGGCGATAAGGTCAAAGATGTTTGAAGTTGAAGACAACTTTTATGGAATCCAAATAGGCTCGCTTTCACTGTTTACATCAAAAAATAGGTAACTTGTCGCTCCATCAAAAAAATAAGTGCACCTGAGATTTAAAAATTTCACCCATTCAGTTGATAATGTAACGGTATACCCAAAATGAAAACCTCTCTTTTTTTAACTTTTTACGTTGTTTCCCTATCCTTGGTCTTTGGTCAGAATGCCCAAAAAGATTCCTTGAACGCCTTGGAAGAAGTTGTACTCATTGAACAAGGCATAGAAAAAAGGGCGGTGGGCATAACACCATCCAGTTCCATAGGATTGAAGGATATTGAAAAGTTTGGTCCGTTGGATATAGCCACTTCCATAAACCAAATTTCCGGGGTGCATTTACTTTCCGGGGCACTGAACACGAACAGAATCACCATTAGGGGCGTTGGTGCACGTACACCCTACGGAACCGATAAGCTCCGATTGTATTTTAACAACATCCCTGTGACCAATGGAACCGGTTTTTCTACCATAGAAGCATACGATCTTGAGAATGTGGGAGCGGTTGAAATCATAAAGGGTCCCAAGGGATCTTCCTTTGGGTCGAATCTGGGAGGAGCCATCATACTCAATACAAAGGCCCCTGAAGTAGGGAAAACGTTTTTAGTGAACTCCCTTACCGTAGGTTCATATGAAATGTTCAAGAACAATTTGGCCTTTAGGCATTCCGAAAAGAATTTTAACCTGAGTCTTAGCTATAATCATTTGAAAACGGAGGGTTACAGGCAGAACAATCAATTTGAAAGGGATGGTCTTTTGCTTTCATCTTCTGTGGTTTTGGGGAATAGGAGCAAGTTGGATTTTTTGCTCAATTATATCGATTATACCGCCGGAATCCCTAGCTCACTCAATCAGACTGATTTTGAACAAAATCCTACCAATGCAGACAGAAATTGGTTGGCAGCAGAAGGATTTGAGGCCAACAAATACACCTTGGCCGGGGTGACCCATACGTATGAGTTCAATTCGGTTTTAAGAAACAAGACGAGTGTTTTTTATACCTACTTGGACCATTATGAGCCTCGTCCATTCAATATTTTGGATGAATTTACCAACGGATTTGGCCTTAGGTCTGTTTTCGATGGAAAGTTTCTTATGGGCAATTTTACCCTCGGAACTGAAATTTACAAGGATGAGTACCATTGGGGCACTTTTCAAAATTTGTTCAGGGACAATGAGGGCAATGGTAGTGTACAGGGAGATAGGTTGAGCAACAATATGGAGTTTAGAAGACAGTTGAATCTTTTTGGCACTTTTGAATTTCTTTTGGAAAAGAACCTAACAGCCCAAATAGGGTTGAGTCTTAATAAGACGAAGTATGATTTTAGGGATTTGTTCAACGCTGGCGAGGCCAATACTTCTGCCCATCGTGATTTTGATGCAATCCTATTACCTAGCTTGGGACTTCAATACCGATTGAAAAAGGGTGTCTTATATGCCAATGTGAGCAGGGGATTCTCCAATCCCGGTCTGGAGGAGACATTAACTCCGGAAGGTGTTATCAACCCGGACATTTCACAGGAAAAAGGGATAAACTACGAATTTGGTGGACAATTTAGGTTGTTCAATGAAGCGCTACAGCTTTCAGCCACAGCTTATAGAATGGGCATCAATGATCTTTTGGTGGCCCAACGGGTTGGAGAGGACCAATATATT
>JAUICT010000309.1 GCA_030429325.1 Bacteroidia bacterium | reverse complement strand
AAACTGAAACCCTAATTTGTTGCTCAAGGGAAACTGGCCAAAGATATCCCCACTGATGAAGTTGAAACCAGCTCCGCCTTCAAAAGTATCCGCAATTTGGTTGCTCGTCTCCATTTGTATAACGCTGCTCACCCCATCACCAAAGGCAGCAGGGGTACCATTTTTAATAACAGAAACTTTATCTGTCAAATAAGGATTGAAGGCTGATATCAGCCCAAAAAAATGCCCAAACTGATACATTTTTATGCCGTTCCATAACACAAGGTTTTGGTCGTTGGTGCCCCCTCTTACATTGATGTCGGATACGGTCTCGTCTATACTTTTTATCCCGGGCAATGCCTGAACGGTCTGTAGGATGTCAGGTTCTATAAGCCCTGGCAAAATTCCAAATTCTGCGGTGTTCAATGTAATGCTGGCGTCCTTCTCTTTGATAAGTCCAGTGGTCAGGTATTTGTATACAATGACCTCGTCCAATTGTTCGTAATGCTGGGCCATTAAAATTTTTGGACACCCCCCTTGTTGGATAAGGCTTTCAATGGGAATGTACTTGGTAAGGTAGCCTAAATATCGAATTTTGAGCGATGCGTCTCTTGAGACGTCATGCAACATGAAACCACCATTGGAATCTGTGGTCTGCGCAATTTCGGTCCCCAAGACTTCCACTGTAGCCCCGGGGATGGTGTTCTCGGCAAAATTGTCCAACACAGTTCCGCAGAGCGTTATGTTTGTGCTTTTGGTCAGCGTATAATAGCGGTTATTGAGTTTTTCGGCTTGTAGTTGCAATCGCGACTCAATATAATCGAGTATATCATTTAGGGCCACCATGTTTTCTGGGATGCTTATGGTGAAATCATCCAAGTCCTCGTTGAGGTATGAAAACTTGATATTAAAACGCTCTTCCAAGGTTTTTAGGTAGGGAATAAGACCTACGGAATTTTGCTGTTCTTGGGCATGTAGGGTATGGAAGAACAGCAAGAAGCCCAGAATAAGGCAGAAATGACTATGGCGTAGTGTTCCCAGCATAGAAAAGTACATTATCACCCTCAACTTTGTATTGGATTTGGGATGGGGTACTTATACTTTTTAACGCCATATTTAGGTCTGTGTTGTTGAAGCTGCCCGTAAAAAGCAACTCGGTGTTTATATTTTTTGTTGTCACACGGAGGTTAAACTGCCTTTCCAATTCAGCGAAGACAAATTGGAGGGGTATACTTTCAAAGCTACTTTCGTTGTTCATCCATGTGGGTTGATTGTCTTTGGGTTCCGCCGTTTTTATAAGTTTTCCATCAATGACCAAAAACGATGAACCCGCTGGCAATTTGGTTTCTTGGTCATTAAAAGTAACGCTTACCAAACCTTCGTAACAAGTTACTTCAAAAAAACCTTTTCTATTTTCTACATTGAATTGGGTTCCGAGCACTGCAACAGTTCCGTGGTCTGTTTGCACAGTGAATTTTTTTCCTTTGGCCACTTTAAAGAAAGCTTCTCCTTTCAGGGTTATATTTCGTTCTTTATCCCACTTTTTCTTGCTAAAGGAGACATGTGAATCTGCATTTAGGAAAATCTCAGAATTATCAGGAAGGGTAACCTCGGTACGTTCCGCAAATTGCGTACTGATGGATTCATCCAGTGAGTTGAGGTAGAAATAGGAACCGGCAAGCATTACAGCTATCACGGCGGCAACTCGAAGGAATTTCTTGAACGGATTCAGGGTGATCACCTTTGGTGCTTGGCCAAAATGTTGCTGTTTGACCTGTTCAAAAGCACTGTCCATATCAAATTCTGGAGACTTCAAAGTGCTTGAAATCTCTTTGAGCTTTTGATAGGAAGCATACTCCGCGGACTTTTTAAATTCCGCAAGCTCCTTTTCGGAAAGCTCTCCACTGAGCCATTTTGCCAAGTAATTTTCCTGCATGGTTTCTATGCTTTACCTTATTGTAACAACTATAATATAAAAAACCCTACTTTACCAATTAACAATGTTCAATTAACAATGTTCAATAAATAGTTGACGGCAATTGATTATTGCTAATGTAAATTGTCCATTATACATTATATCATATACCATCTATTTGTTCCCGCAAGCTTTTTAGGGCCAAATGCATCCGTTTTTCAATGGCTTTTACACTAACACTTTCCATTTCGGCGATCTCGGCATATTTTTTCCCATCGATTCTGTTCAATAAAAAAGTGGTCCGTTGATTTTCGGGAAGCGCGTTAAGGGCATTTTCCAACTTTTCCTTGTACTGCTTTTCTTCCATCAAAAATTCTGGTGAAAGATTGGAAGATTGTTCATTTACGGAATTAGCGTACTTCAACCGTACCTTTTCAGCCTTTATTACATTTAAATAAAGATTATTGGCAACGGTGTATACGTAGGATTTTGCTTTTTCCGGACTCACCTTTGCGCAGTTCTCCCAAAGCTTTACAAAAGCTTCCTGTACCGCATCATTTGCTTTTTCCGCGTTTCCAAATTTATAATAGATATAATTGAAAACCGTTTTGGAATTGGACTTGAATATGGAACTGAAGACTTGTTCTTCACAAACGTTGTTCATGGAAAAAGATTTGTTTCCGTTTCAAAGATATTTTAAAAAAAATTAAGATTTGGTAGGGTTTTTTTAAACGCAGTTGTTTTAGGATTGAATTGTAACCCCAAAATTCAAATTGTTATGAAAAAGTTGATGCACAACTTCTTATACGTAGGCCTTTTACTTGCGGGCCTTAATTTTACTGCTTGCCAAGATGAATTTGAAAAAATTGGCGGCGTTGAAGATCAGGAAACCATTATTGCCAATTCCAATACGGCGCAACTGATCGAGAAAACTTCTTCACAAGATGGTTCTTATGACAATATTGTGGATAAAGCAAGTTGTTTTGCCATTAAGTTTCCCTATGCCGTTGAGGTGAATGGAATCCAAATCACAATAGATTCCAAAGAAGACTTGGACACCATAGAGGAAATCTTTGATGAAATAGATGATGATGACGACATTCTTGATATCATCTTCCCCGTTACGATTACCCTTTCGGATTTTAGTGAAATCGTTATTGAAAACGTTGACCAATTGGAGGATATGGCAAGAGATTGCCTTGAAGGAGGAGACGATGATGATATTGAATGTATCGATTTTGTATACCCCATTACCTTGTTCAATTTTGATGTGAACAACCAAGTATCGGGAGAGGTCAAGATTGAAAGCGATGAGCAAATGAGAAAGTTCTTTGCAGAACTTGAGGATGATGCCTTGGTGAGTATTGACTTTCCCATCACCCTAAAAAAATATGATGGTACCGAAATCGTGGTTGAAAACAATGCTTCCCTTGCGGCTGCGTTGAGCAATGCCAAGGACGATTGTGACGAAGATGACGATGATGATTATAACGATGATGATTTTAGCAAAGAACGATTGGACGCTTATTTGGTGGAATGCCCATGGGAAGTACGTGAAGTAATCCGCAATGAAGTGGACCAGACGGGTCAATATTTTGAATACTTGATGACGTTTGCCGAAGATGGTACCGTAGCAGTAAAAGTTGCCAGCGGAAATGCCATTAATGGTACATGGAGTACTAGCCAGTCTGACAATGGACCAGTTCTGACCTTGGAATTCGACACTTTGGTTGACTTTAATTTGGAATGGGTGGTATATGAAATTGGTGAAGGCAAGATCAAACTATATGCCGAAAATGCCAACAGGATCATACTTAAGCAACGATGTGACATCAATCCCGGAGAAGAACCAGACCCTGATACGTTGAGAGCTATCCTTGGTGAATGCGAATGGATCATTAAAAAGGTGAAAAACCAAGGTGAAGAGATTGAAAGATTGTTGGGCTATGAATTCAA
>JAUICT010000308.1 GCA_030429325.1 Bacteroidia bacterium | reverse complement strand
GCCTTTTTCTCCACATTCAATACTTTTTCAAAAAGGTGGATGTTGAGTTGATTGGAGGTCACAATTCTTCGGTAGTACTCCAAGGCTTCGTTGCGTTTGGGTTTGGCTTCCTTGCTGATAAAGGGAATGTTGTCTATTTCCAGTTTCTCCGATGAGGAAAAAAACTGCATGTTTATCGGATAATTGAACAAGGAATTTACAATGGGCCCTTTTTCAATGATCACATAGGTGAGTCCTTGCTTTTTGGCCTCAAGCCCACAGGCTATGCCAATGGGACCGCCTCCAATAATGACAACATCAAAATCCTGCATTATGCAATTTTTTCTTTCAATCCCTTGATGGTTTGGGTGGGATTATTGCTTTTAAATACAAAGCTGCCCGCCACTAAAATGTCCGCTCCGGCATCCACCAGTTTTTTGGCATTGGCATCGTTCACACCCCCATCAATCTCGATAAGGGCATTGGATTTTTTTCGTTCGATGAGTGCCTTCAGGTCTTTTACCTTCTGATAGGTATTCTCGATAAAGCTCTGCCCTCCAAAACCGGGGTTCACGCTCATCACAATCACAATGTCGATATCTTGGATGATATCCTCCAGTAAACTTACGGGTGTATGCGGATTTAAGGCCACACCGGCTTTCATGCCCTCGGCCTTTATCGCCTGAAGGGTTCTGTGCAGGTGGGGGCAGGCCTCATAATGTACGGTCAAATGATGTACTCCCAGTTTCGCAAAGGTTTTGATATAGCGATCGGGGTCAACGATCATCAGGTGTACATCCAATGGTTTTTGGGCATGTTTGGCCATGGCTTGTACCACGGGCATTCCAAATGAAATATTGGGAACGAACACACCGTCCATAATGTCCAAGTGAAACCAATCGGCATCACTTTGGTTCACCATTTCAATATCGCGTTGTAAATTGGCAAAGTCCGATGCCAATAGGGAGGGAGCAACTAATTTTTTCTGCATTTGATCATTAAAAAGCTGATACAAAAATAAGCAAATGATCTGGCTTTGAAGTGTAAAAGACCGATTTGCTACAGCCAATAAGTGACCTTGAGCACCATGGACCTGTTTTTGATGCCCAAACCTTCGGTGTCATGGTTTTCGTTGTATATGAGGAAAATATCTGACATTGGGCTGTAACGCCACTGTAATCGTGAGAATGCGCTAAAGTTATTGTTTCGAGAGTTGTATTGGACCACATTGGTAAGGAAAAGTTTGTTGGAAAAACTTATGTTTCCGTTGAAACGGGCCAAGTGCAGATTCTTCTTTCCGTACCCTTCTGCCAATCGGATGTCGTTGTAATCATAGGTAAGGCCAAAGGTTCCCCAGGGCCTAAATCGGAATGATCCTTGGAACATGGCTCCCAAGCGTGTGCCACTATAAAATTGGCCGTACCCTACATTGGTATTCCATACAAAGGTTTTGCGGACATCGGAGCTGTACTGCACATCAAATCTGGCAAATGAATAATTGCCCACGGGAATGGGGGTAAATTCATCTCCTATCAATTCAGTAGGGAAGAGTAAGTCCACTCTTTGATATCGACCGATTAAGTTTAATCTGGCAGTGTTCCTATATTCAAAATCGTAGGCGAGGTTATTCTGGAGTTCGTTGAAACTACCATTGGAGTTCAGGTATAGATTGTTCCAAGTTCGCAGCCCATGATAATTTAATTTCGAGTCCTTGTTTTCTGGGAAGAAAAGATAACGTATCCAAGGATTGAAGAGGGTGTACCCCAGTCTTACGGTTTCCTCGGTCAGGGCGTTGTAATTTTCCAAACGGGGATTTACCCCTAGCTCTGTGATATAGTTTTCGCCCACAATATTGAGCAGCCATCCTGTTCTGAACCGTTTGGTCAGATAGTTTCCTGTAAAACCATAAAAATGGGTGTCGTTCAGATTTTCAGGAGTCAGGGAAGTGTGGTACATAAAGGTGTTGTTGAGTTTGCCGCTCTCGGAAATGTAACTGAACTCCAGCCCGGCATTTCTGGAATACTCCATCTCCGAAGTGGTACTGGTAGCCTGTCGGTTAATGAACAACCCTTTAATGACGGAACGCTTCAACACTTTTTGCTGAAAAGCCGCAACACTGTAATTCTGTGCCGCAAATTCATCCGTGCGCCGGGTTTGCACGTTCATGATCCCAACCCTTAGGTTCTGGGTGATGTTTCCAGTGAGCCTTCCCCCAAAATCAATAGGAATGGCTTCGCCCTCCATAATCCCTATCCGTCGAGAGAAGAAAGGTTTTATATCGTAAGTTCCAAAATTGGAGAAAATATCGTTGTTTTCCAGAAAGAAATTGCGCTGTTCGGGCAAGAAAATATCAAAACGGGTAATGTTGGTCACCTGTTGGTCTACATCGGCATTGGAAAAATCAGGGAATAGGGTAAGATCTAGATTCAAACTACTGGTCAGTGCCACTTTTACCTCACCTCCTAGATTGTTCTTCAATTCGGCTTCCTCCTGTTCGCTGTCCTCAAAATCCCGAATAGAGGAACTCGTAACATAGGGATTCAAAATGAAGGCTCCCTTAGCCTTTTCAGGACTTTGGTCCCATTCCAACGTTCCCATATAGTTGATGCTCACGCCATTGAAGTTTACCGGGAACTGGGTCCAGGTGGTATAGGCGTTGTTCTGTTTGTCGCCCCTTATAAAATTAATGCCCCAATCCCGTTGATTGGGGTTGTAGCGCAATGTTTTAAGAGGAATGGCTATTTCTGCGACCCAGTAGTCGGGGTATTGTGTGGTTTTAGAGGACCATTTGTTGTCCCAATTCGGTGACATCCATGTTTGTCCATCTTCAATGACCAAGCTTCCCTCAAGTTCCGCTCCCCCGGCGGTAACCCCAAATAACCACCCACTTTGTTTGGTGTTCACAGGGTCCAAAACCACCGAAAAGTTGTCACTGCCCCAATAGTCATCATCATTGTCACGCACCAAGGACTGTACAATGCGCCCTCCAGAGTCATAACATTTGGCCATAATGTAGACGTTATCATCATCATAGGTTATCCGTACTTCAGTTTGATTCTGGGCCTGTCCCTCATCATTGGGCCAATGATTGAAAAAATTGGTTGCTAGTTGATGGTGCTCCCACTCTTTTTCCCCAATCGTTCCATCCAACGCAATGGGCTCCGTAGCTTTTCGAATTTGATATTTGAACAAAGCCCTTGTATTACCACCGCCATTTTGTGATGAGGTTACAAGTGGGACCAATGACAATAAGAATGCGGCCCAGAATCTTTTCATGAACTGCTCGTTTTTTGATGATGGTTTCAAAGAACAATAACCCTAACATCATTGTCAAGCAATTTTGGGGAATGTCAAAGCAATACACGTAAATGTCGTTTGGAGGGAGTTTGGTGCCGAAAACGTATCAAAGTTGTACGTATAGGTTGCGCGAAAAGCATTCACGGCTTATTTAAGGAATACTTAACAACGAAGATGTAAAAATAAGTGCTTGATTAATCCAATTCTTTTTGAAGAAGGTCCAAAACATGCGATCGATAATTTCTGCCAATGGGAAGTTCCTTTCCATTGATTTCCACCATGATGCTATTAAAAGCGGATACCTTATCCACAGCAATCATGAATGAACGATGGATACGTACAAACCGTTCCTTGGGCAGTTTGTCTGCAAGATGACCAATCCTTTGGGAGGTCGTTATTTCATTGTTGGATGTATGAAGGATAACCTTATCGTTCAAGCTTTCCAAATAGGTAATATGGGAAAGGTCCAATTTAATGACCTTTCGTTGTGTTTTGATGTATAATTGCTCTGGTTCATCAACCGTTTTTGTTTCGGGAGGATGTTGTTCTGTTTTGGAAGTGGGTTGACCTGTCAAGAACTTG
>JAUICT010000307.1 GCA_030429325.1 Bacteroidia bacterium | reverse complement strand
GGGTGTAATAACCAAATTTTAACGTGTCGCCCACCACTACTTTTCCTCCATCAACCGTTTCTTGTTGGGTGATGATATTCAAAAATGTAGACTTTCCCGTGCCGTTCTGCCCAATAATACCCACACGTTCCCCTTTGGTGAAGGTATAATCGAACTTATCCAGAAGTAACTTTTCCCCGTACGATTTGGAAACATTGTGCAACTCCAGAATTTTACTGCCCAGACGTTCCATGTTGAGTTCCAGTTGGACTTCATGCTCCTTGCGGCGTTGGTGTGCCCGTTTCTTGATTTCGCTAAAGTCATCAATTCGGGATTTGGACTTGGTGGTACGGGCCTTGGGTTGTCTTCTCATCCAGTCCAACTCTTTTTTGTAGAGTTGTTTGGATTTGTGTTGTTCTACTTCCTCCCGTTCCATACGGGATTCCTTTTCCTTAAGGAAATAGGTGTAATTTCCCTTGTAGCTGTATAGTTGGTTGTTATCCAGTTCAAGGATTTCATTGCAGACCCGGTCAAGGAAATACCGGTCGTGGGTCACCATGAACAGGGTGATATTTTCCTTGGCAAAATAGGTTTCGAGCCATTCGATCATTTCAAGGTCTAAATGGTTGGTGGGCTCATCCAGAATAAGCAAATCTGGTTTGTTGAGCAGGGCATTGGCCAAGGCCAAGCGTTTTCGCTGTCCTCCTGATAGTGTTTTTACCTTGGCATCGAGCTGGGTCAATTGCAGTTGAAAGAGAATTTGTTTGTATTGGGTTTCAAAATCCCAGGCGTTGAGCCGTTCCATGGCCTCAAAGGCTTTTTGGTAACGTTCGGTGTCCTCGGGGTTTTCCACAGCTTTCTCATAGTTGGAAATGACCCTCAACGTTTCATTGTCCGTGGCCAAAATGGTCTCTTCAATGGTAAGGTTGGGGTCTAAATCAGGTTCTTGCTCCAAAAAGGCCATTTTAATCCCCTTACGCACGGTTACTTGCCCCGTTTCGGTAGCATCCTTCCCGGACATGATGTTGAGGATAGAAGTCTTTCCAGTCCCATTTTTAGCGATGAGGGCTATTTTTTGGTCTTTGTTTATTCCGAAGGAAATATCGGAGAACAAGACCAACTCCCCATATGATTTAGATATGTTCTCTACCGTTAATAAGTTCATGGAAATAGTTTTGTGCTATAACTTGGAATACCGCAAGAGGTAGACATACCGAATAGTCAGGGTCAAAAGTAAAGGAATCAGCACAGGTGAAAAAATCTGGACCTTAATTATCCAAAGTAGCAACATGAGGCCTATGAGGCCCAATACTGTCCATAAATATTTGGGCAGCCATTGCGGTAATTTTTCTTGGAATATAAATACAAAGGCAACTATTGCGTTGAGGGGGAAGGCCCACAGCACATTAAAATTCTTGGGTGTTGAGGTATGATCGGTGGCCAACCATAACACCAATAAAAAGGTGCCCACCAATCCGGTCAACAAGAACAAAGTAAAATCCAACCAACGGCTTCGTGTTTTGTGCTGATGGTCAAAATAGGTGATCAGGGCTGTGAATCCCAACAACAAGCTGAACCAAAACAAAGGTGATAGCGGAAAGAAGTTTTGTTGTATATGTTCATCATAATCCAAAACGGAACGCTCTCGCTTCAATAGGGGTTTTCCATTCAAAGAAGTATGCCGTATCTGTTCCATAGCGTAATAGGGCAGGAACATATGTTCCTGTACAGTGGCCTTTCGGTCTACTACCGAACCAAATGCCAAGTCTATGCCAAACATGGACCAAGAGTTGACATCCATAAATTGCCTCACTAACTGTCGGAAAGTGTATTGTTGGTCCAAATAGGAACCATCAAAGACAACGGCATCCCCAAATTGGTCTTTTAGGATATCCCCGGTAATGCTGGAGCAGTTGTTCAGTAACGGGTCGTATAAGTAATCTCGATTTTGTGGAAGGTAGTTGTTCTCGAAAAAAGCAAGCAGTTGATTTCTTTGCTCAAGGGTGAGGTCCAAAATTTGTTCCTTGACCCATCTTTTCTCCATTTCATATTCAAAAAGGAAATCATCAAAACTGCGTCTGGAAAGGGAGTAGATCAATTTTCCCTTGACAAAGTTCAGGTAGAAATTGGGTCGATTAAAATCAAACGTACCATAATTATAGACCACATCTATTCCCAACACAGAATCCTGCACCCGGAACGAACTATGCCCAAAAGCATAGTAGAGCTCATCGCCAGCGGCACAGGTGAGGAGGCTTATCTGTGACTTTTCCGAGAGTTGTGGAGCTTGGGCAAGTGCTTGTACCCCTAGTAAAAGTGATATGGTGAAAAAAAGGATTCTTGCCTTCATGGTTTGATTTGTCTGGGCAAATATCAGAATAAATACGGCTCAGCCGAACATCAAAATCTTTTTACCTTATTTTTACGGAAATTGAAATTTATGAAGTCGTATATTCCCAATTTTCTAACACTACTCAATGTGTTCAGTGGTTGTGTAGCTACCGTCTTTGCTGTGCTCAACCATCTGGAATGGGCCGCTCTCTTTGTCTTTATTGGGATTTTTTTTGATTTTTTCGACGGTTTGGCTGCTCGCTTGCTCAATGTGCAAAGTGAAGTTGGGGTACAGCTGGATTCCTTGGCTGATATGATCACCAGTGGATTGGTACCTGGGATTGTTATGTTCCAATTGCTCAATATGGCGGAACGTGGCGGATGGAACCTCGGTTTTTTTGGCCACGATGATGAAATTACCCTATTACCTTTTTTAGGTTTTGTGATTACATTGGCTTCAGCATACCGTTTGGCAAACTTTAATGTGGACGAGAATCAAGTATCCTCTTTTAGGGGACTTCCCACACCGGCCAATGCCCTTTTGATCCTTTCCTTGCCCCTTATTTTATTGTATCACACCAATGAAGTGCTCAGTGGCATTATACTGAACCAATGGTTTTTGATAGGCTTGACCTTGGTCAGTGCGTATTTACTGAATTCCAAGATTGAACTTTTTGCCTTGAAGTTTGACAATTGGACTTTTAAGGATAATGCGGTGCGATACCTGTTTTTGATAGGTAGCCTGATTATGCTATTAACGTTAAGATTCTTGGCTATGCCCTTGATTATTGCGTTTTATTTGATTGCTTCGGTTTTGAACTTCCAAAAGAATGGCCAAAGCTGAAGAAAAGCAGACGAATAATAAAGTGTACCCTTCAAAAGTAGGGTTGGAACTCCTTGTTCCTGTTCTATTGATTTCTGGTGCGGGTATGGTTCCTGCGATAAAAGAAGGAGCTTGGATAAAATTGGGCATCCCAATCGGAGTCTTGATTTTGGTGGTTGCCATATTTTATTCCATATCCTATGAAATTAAGAAGGAGGTGCTAGTGGTCAAATCCTTTTTTTGGTTCAAAAAAGTAATTCCCATCACATCAATTAGGGCTATTGAGGAAACTTACAACCCTATTTCGGCTCCGGCAGCATCGTTGAAACGATTGGAAATACGTTACGACCGATTCAACAGCATCATTATTTCACCAAAGAACCGGATGGATTTTATTGCACATTTGAAGGCGTTGTCGCCATCCATTCAGGTGAAAGTGAAAAAATGGGAGGGGAAGAGCTAAAAATCCAGTTTCTTTTTTCGAAGCTCGAAGTTTTGCCCCAAGTATACCTTTCTTACCATTTCGTCCACAGCCAATTCTTCTGGAATCCCCGCTTTTAAGATACCGCCCTCAAACATCAGGTAAGACCGCTCGGTAATGGCCAAGGTTTCTTGAACGTTATGGTCCGTAATCAGAATACCAATGTTTTTGTTCTTCAATTGGGCCACGATTCGCTGAATATCTTCCACGGCCACGGGATCTACACCGGCAAAGGGCTCATCCAACAAAATAAA